>NZ_CP119677.1:3195000-3498333 GCF_029318685.1 Ruminiclostridium papyrosolvens DSM 2782 | reverse complement strand
TAAGGGAGATTTGCAGGGAATTTGAAACAGGCTATAAAGGAGGAAAATAGATATGTCCAAGGTGTTTTTTTTCAACATTCCTTTTCATGGCCATGTAAATCCCAGTTTAGGACTCGTACAGGAGTTGGTGAAAAACGGGGAGGAGGTTATATATTATAACCTTGATAGTTTCAGAGAAAAGATTGAAAGTACAGGAGCTGTATTCAGAAGATACAGCAGTAAATTTTATCTTGATGAAAATTATGTGACATATAATATTACGGATTTGTTCAGAGTTCATCTTGACTTGAGTGAATTAATACTGGATGAATTAATAGAGGATGTGAAAAGAGATAAACCTGCATATATAATACATGATACTATGTGTCCTTGGGGAAAACATTTGGCCCAAATTACAAATATACCTGCAATTAATACTTTTACAACTATAGCATTGGAGCCCGACGGATTTATTTTGACTGCCGGTTTTGTTTTGGCACTGGCTTTTAATACAGTAAAAAATATTCCTAACATGATAAAAGTACGTAAAATAAAAAAAGCAATCGAAAGTAAATATAATATAAAAGTACACAGTATGATGGATGTTATGCTGAATAAGGAAGAAATAAACTTAGTATATACCTCAAAGGAATTTCAGCCAAAATCTGAAAAACTTATGAAACGTTACAAGTTTGTAGGACCATCCAGTATGTACAGAAAAGAGAATGTACCTGAACTAAAGCTAAACAGAAACACTAAAAGACAACTGCTTTTCATATCCATGGGAACCATATTCAACAACAACATAGACTTTTTCAATACTTGCACTGAGGCTTTCAAAAACATGGAAATAGATGTACTAATGTCAGTAGGAAAGAGCATTGACATATCCACTTTGATAATTCCGGAAAATTTTACAGTAAAATACTATTTTGAAGTTCCCCAGTTGGAAATATTAAAAGAGTGTAGTATTTTCATGACTCATGGAGGGATGAACAGTACCCAGGAAGGTCTATTCTACGGAGTTCCATTAATAATCATACCTCAACAGCAGGAACAGGCTCATGTAGCAATGCAGGTTGTCAGAACGGGATGTGGAATTTGTTTGAAAAAATCTAAAGCAAACTCGGACTTACTAAAAGAGTCTGTACAAAAAATAATGACTGACAATTCCTACCGTGAGAATGCGCTCAGGATGAGGGACTCTTTCATAAATGCAGGTGGTCCCGAACAGGCTGTTAAGGATATACTGCTTTATGTAGGAAAGAAAAGAATAGTTAATATATTATAGGTTTGGTATAATTTTAAGAGTATTAATATATGGAGAAAAAATATGGAAAAAATACTCGTTATTGAAGATAGTAAAGACGTAAATTCAATGTTATCGGAAATACTTACAGAGGAAGGCTTTGAAGTATTTTCAGCTTATACCGGAACCGATGGCTTTAAAGAAATCAAGGAGAATCAGTATGATCTGATTCTCCTTGATATTATGCTTCCCTATAAAAGTGGTGATGAGATATTAAAAGAAGTCCGTAAATTTTCAGATGTACCTGTCATTGTCATTTCAGCCAAAGATACTATTGGACTAAAAATTGATTTGCTTAAAATGGGTGCGGATGATTATGTAACAAAGCCTTTTGACTTAGGTGAGGTTGTTGCAAGAGTTTCAGCAAATCTCAGGCGCTCCCGTATAAAGGCGCAGTCAGAAAAAATATTACATTACAAAGATGTGGCTGTTGACATTGATTCAAAAAGGATAATTGTAAATGGCAAGGAGCTTGATTTGACAGCCAAGGAATACGGGATAATGGAATTACTCATTAAGAACAGGGATAAGGTATTTACCAAAGCAAATCTTTATGAAACTATCTGGCAGGAAGCTTATCTTGGAGATGATAATGCAGTTAAAACTCATATGAGCAATCTAAGAAGTAAACTTAAAACCGCAAATGCTCAGCAAGAATATATAGAAACAGTGTGGGGACTTGGTTATCGCCTGTACAAAGAGTAAAACTTATCAAAAACCTTACATTTTTGTTTCCTGACTTAACCTTTTCTAAACCATTGGATTTTATACTAAAAACATAGTCAGAACATTTCTTAAAGGTATAAAAAAATGGGCTGTTAAGGTGCAGAAAGGGAAGTGATAAAATGAAGGAATATGTATTGAAAACAGATAGCCTGTCTAAAAGTTATCATGGTGTAAAAGTACTGGATAATATATCCGTAGCTATAGAGGCAGGTAGAATATACGGATTGATAGGCAGAAACGGTGCCGGTAAAACGACATTTATGAGAATAGCAGCCGGACTTGCTTTTCCCACCGGAGGCCATGTGGAGTTGTTCGGAAAGAAGGGAGATAAGCTGCTTGAGTCCCAAAGAAAAAGAATGGGGTGCATGATTGAATATCCCGGCTTCATACCTTACATGTCCGCACAGGAAAACCTCAGATATTATCGGATAATTAAGGGTATTCCAAATGTTAGCGCAGAGCAGGAATTACTTGAGCTTGTAGGTCTGTCTGATACAGGAAAAAAGAAGGCTAAAAATTTTTCCCTTGGAATGAAGCAGCGCTTGGGAATAGCCATAGCATTATTGGGGGAGCCGGAATTGCTGATTCTGGACGAACCTATTAATGGGCTTGACCCTTTGGGAGTAGTAGAAATAAGAAAGCTCCTTAAGAGACTGTGTGATGAAAGGCATATGACCATTCTGATATCCAGTCACAATCTGCCGGAGCTTTATCAGGTCGCTACCGACTATATAATAATGCATCAGGGAGTCGTGAAACAGGCTGTTACACAGTCGGAACTGGAAGAAAAGTGTAAACATCATATCTATATCGAATGCGACCAGCCTGAAAAACTGGCAAGTGTTCTGGAAACCCGGCTAGGTACAACTAACTACAAGGTAATGCCGGATAAGAGAATAAAGCTTTATGATTACCTTGATAACAGAGAAGCAGTAGCAAGGGCAATTTTCGATAATGATATTTTGATAACTGAATTTTCAATACAGGGGGATACTCTTGAAAATTACTTTATTTCAGTGATTGGCGGTGAACAGAATGGTTAACATGATTAGAGCTGATTTATATAAAATTTTTAAATCAACAGCAATAAAGGTTTTATTTGCAATTACATTATTATGCTCCCTAATGATGGTATTATTTGCATACCTTATAAACAAGGGTAATCTGGGAGGGGAATATTCGGGAATTGGCTTTATGTTTTCAGACATGAATACTATAAGTATACTTGGAGCTGTAATTGCCGGAGTATTTATTTGCGGAGATTTTGAAAATAAAACCATTCATAACACTATAGCTGATGGGAGCTCAAGAGGCAGGATAATAGTCAGTAAATCCATTGTATATTTTTGCTCGGTTTTGTTTATTATTCTTCCTTATGCACTGGTAACAATTATTGCAGTATGTTCCGGAAATAAATTTGATATGAGTTCGGTATCAATTGGATTTTTAAATATATTATCAAAAGAATCAGGTACTGAAATTAGTGCCTCTGTTTTTGCAAAGCTAATAGCAGCAGCAGGGACGCTGATATTGGTTCATATGTCACAGCTGAGCTTATGCCTGCCCATTGCATTTGCGGTTAAAAAGCCTGTTTTAGTGGTGGCAATATATTATGCTATTTCCATTCTTAGCGGACAAATATCATCTTTAGCATCACGGTCAGAGGTTGTTAACAATATTTTTTCTTTGACTCCATTTGGAGGGAATAGAATGTTTTTGACGGTACATTCCGGTGGAGGAGAACTCCTTGAGACGTTTGCAGTAAGTATAATTTTTGGTATTGCAGTAATTATAATTACTTGTGGTATTTTCAGAAAAACGGAGATAAAGTAATAGAAGGTCAGGTGAAGCGGTGGCAATTACAATTGGAATTCTTATAATCATAGTTTTACTGATGATTCTTTACATTATGGTTGTTCAGACTCAGTTACGGAGAATCAACCGCCAGTTGGAGAACAGACTTTCGGGTGATACAAGACAGCCTGTCAGAGTTGAACTGATTAACCATGAACTTAGTCAATTGACTTCAAATATAAATAAGTGCTTAAAGGCGGAGGAAACCCTCCGTCTTGACTGCGTTAGAGAGGAGAAACAGTTTAAAGAACTAATAGCAAATTTATCCCATGATTTACGTACTCCTCTTACGGCAATAAGAGGTTATCAACAACTGATGGAAAAGGGACAGCTGACAGAAGAACAGAGAAAGAGACTTGGCATTGCACAAAAACATGCCCAGCAGCTTGGACAGCTGATAGACCATTTTTTTGAATACTCATATCTTTTAAATTCAGAACTCAAACCCCAACTTGAAAGAGTTAATCTCACAAATCTTGTAACGGAATGTCTTGCAGGTTGTGTGTCCTCCTTTGAGGAACACGGACTAACAGTGTCCTTCACGAAGACACCTCCCATATTTATTATGGCTGATAAAGAGATAACATTTCGCATTATTCAAAACCTTTTAAGGAATTGTCTTACACATTCTGCCGGAAATGTTGAAGTTGAACTAACAGCATTTCAAAGGGCAGCCATATCCATAAAAAATCCTGTAGAAAACACATCCCAGATAGATGTAACACGTCTGTTTGACCGCTTTTATACAGGAGACAAATCGAGAAGCAAAACAACAGGTCTTGGTCTTGCAATTGTAAAAATTCTTGCAGAAGAAATGAGCGGGCATGTAAGCGCAGACTTGTACAAAAATCAACTGACAATTCATGTTGAATTTCCATTAATAAAATAATGCCAGAAAAAAGATATAAGATTTTTCAGTACTAATTATGTAAAATCAGTCGTGACTTGTAAAAACAATAGTAGTATTTTTAATATAGTATTACATACCAATAATACACTAATTTCTGAAGTTATATCACACTAAAAGAATTTGCTATAACCATTTAGTTTAAGGAATTGTTAAAAGTAATTAATAAAGTAGCTTTACATTTAGAAAGGGGGATAGTGCCGCAAAAATCATTCTATAGAAAAGCAGCACGCTTTTTAGCAATTAAAAACATTTAAAATCAGGAGGACGATTTAATGTACAGAAACAGAAATAAAGTTTTAGCATTGCTTCTAGCCATTGCAATGCTCATTTCCGTTATGCCTTTTAGCTCAGTAATGGCAGACACGAAAACTACTTATCATGAAACTTTCGCAGATGGAAAGGGAGCAGTATCTCAATCCGGCGGAGCCAGTATTGAAAAGGTTGGAAGTAAGGTTTTTGATGGTAATAGTGACGGAGCAGCAATATATGTAAGCAACAGAAAAAATAACTGGGATGCTGCTGATTTTAAGTTTGCAGATATCGGATTAAAAAACGGTAAGACTTATAACGTAACCGTAAAAGGTTTTGTTGATTCCAATGCAAAAGTTCCTGCAGGCGCACAGGCATTTCTTCAGGTTGCAAACAGCTACTCATGGCTGGCAGGTGCAGAATTCGTTGCAGGAAAGGCTTTCACGTTAAACGGAAAGTATACTGTTGATACTTCAAAGGATGATAGAGTGCGTGTTCAATCCAATGATGAAGGAAAAGAGGTTCCGTTCTATATTGGAGACATTTCAATAACAGAAGAGGCTTCTGAAGCAGCACCGGAAGATTCCAACAAACCAAAGGCAGAAGTTATTAAAACAATAACATTTGAAGATAACACAGCCGGAGGCTTTGTAGGAAGAGACGGTTCAGAAAAGCTGACCGTAACAAAAGAAGCTAACCATACAGATGGCGGTTCATATGCTTTAAAGGTAGAAAACAGAACCATGTCCTGGCATGGCCCTTCCATGAATATTGAAAAGCTTGTAAGTCAGGGCAGTGAATACAAGATTACTGCATGGGTAAAGCTTATCAGTCCTGAAAGCTCACAACTCCAACTTTCAACTCAGGTTGGAAATGGCGGAAGTGCGTCTTATGTGAGTCTTGCAGCAAAGACCATAGGTACTTCTGACGGTTGGGTTAAGTATGAGGGTACATATCGCTACAACAATGTTTCAAGCGGATTCATTACCATGTATATAGAAAGTGCGAGCAGTGCCAATGCTTCCTTCTATATTGATGATATCAGTCTTGAGAAAACAGGTTCAGAACCAATTAAAATTCAAAATGATTTGAAATCTATTAAAGATGTATATAAAAAGGATTTCCTTATTGGAAATGCAATAGCAGCAGAGGATATGGAAGGTATAAGACTTGACCTTCTAAAGAAGCACTTTAACGTAATGACCGCAGGAAACGCTATGAAGCCGGATGCATTACAGCCTACAAAGGGTAACTTTACATTTGCTGATGCAGATAAACTTGTTGACAAGGTTTTGTCAGAGGGTTTCAAGATGCACGGACATACCCTTGTTTGGCATCAGCAGTCACCTGCATGGTTAAATACAAAGGTTGATGCAAGCGGAAATAGCATACCATTGTCACGTGAGGAAGCTCTTACAAATCTCAGAACTCATATTAAAACAGTTGTTGAGCATTACGGCAACAAGGTAATATCATGGGACGTAGTTAATGAAGGTATGAATGACAATCCTACTAACCCTTCAGACTGGAAGGCTGCATTACGTCAAAGCCCGTGGTATCAGGCAATTGGCCCTGACTACATGGAACAGGCATTTTTAGCGGCAAGAGAGGTTCTGGATGCTCATCCTAATTGGGATGTAAAGCTTTATTATAATGATTATAACGATGATAATCAAAATAAATCAAAAGCTATTTATTATATGGTAAAAGAATTAAACGAAAAATATGCAAAAACTCACCCGGGCAAGCTTCTCATCGACGGTGTAGGAATGCAGGCACATTACAACATGTCAACAAATCCTTCTAACGTTGAACTTTCCTTGGAGAGATTTATTTCTCTGGGTGTTGAAGTAAGCATAACAGAGCTTGATGTTCAGGCAGGCAGCGACTTCAAGTTAACAGATGAAGTTGCAGACGCACAGGGATATTTATATGCACAGTTATTCGATATCTATAAGAAGCACGCAGCAAATATAAGCCGTGTTACTATTTGGGGACTGGATGACGGTACAAGCTGGAGATCCTCCACAAATCCTTTGCCTTTTGACAAAAATCTTCAAGCAAAACCTGCATTTACGGGAGTTGTAGACCCAACTAAATTCATGGCTGAACATAAACCGCAAACACCTAAAGGTGCAAAATCTGCTACAGCTAAATTTGGAACACCTGTAATAGACGGTACTGTAGATAGTGTATGGAGTAAAGCACAGGCTATACCTGTTAATACATATCAAATGGCATGGCAGGGAGCAACAGCAACCGCAAAGGCTTTATGGGATGATAAAAACCTGTATGTACTTGTTCAGGTAAGTGACTCCGAACTTGATAAAAAGAGTGCAAACACATACGAACAAGACTCAGTTGAAGTATTTGTGGATGAGAACAACGCAAAGACTTCATACTATGAGAATGATGACGGTCAGTACAGAGTTAACTTTGATAATGAGGCTTCATTTAATCCGGCAGCAATTTCAGCAGGATTTGTATCTGCAACAAAGGTTGCAGGAAAAAATTATACGGTTGAAATGAAGATTCCTCTAAAATCAGTAACTCCATCAAACAATATGAAAATAGGATTTGACGTTCAGATTAATGATGCTAAAGACGGTTCACGTAAGAGTGTTGCATCATGGAATGATACTACAGGAACAGGATATCAGGATACATCAGTATATGGTGTTCTCACCCTCAGTAACTCTGAAAGCAGCAACACAGCTAATTACATTACAAGAGGAGAATTTATTGATTCTGTCATTAAAGCTTTGGGTCTGAATAAAAATGTTCAGGTTAAAGACTCCTTTAAAGATGTAGCTAAGGATGCAAGCTATTACGCTTCCGTAAGTGTTGCTTACCAGAAAGGTATAGTATCAGGATACAGGAACGGAGAATTTAAGCCACAGTCCACGATTACTCGTCAGGAAGCAATGACAATTATTGCAAAGGCAATGAAGGCAGCAGGAAAGAATGTTAATTATTCAGCTGCTGACATAAATAAAATCCTCAAGGAATTTAAGGATTCAAATAAAGTTGCCGGTTGGGCAAAAGGTTCTGTTGCTGCTTGTATTAAAGCAGGAATTGTATCCGGCAAAAGCGGAAAGCTGTTGGCACCACAAGAAAATATAACTGTTTCACAAACAGAAGCAATAGTAAAGAAATTGTCCGCAAAATAATAATTGAATTTCACTTTGAGCCGGCTCCGTAAAAGTTTAGGGGTCGGCTTTTGCTTTGAAAAAACATTTATAGAACAAACAGCATATTTGGTAATCTATTTTTATGGAGGTGCATTTACTTGAGGAATAATAAAAAATGGAAAAGAGTTTTATCAGTTGTAATGATTATAGCCCTGCTTTTTTCGGTAATGCCTTTAAATAATATGGTAAAAGCAGAAATTACAACAATCTATCATGATGACTTTACCCATGGACAGGGACCAGCTACACAGGCCGGAGATGCAACCCTGACACCTATTACTGGAAAAGTTTTTATCGGCAATGAAGACGGAGCCGCTTTATATGTAAATCCCAGAAAGAACAACTGGGATGGAGCTGATTTTTCATTTGAAAAATTAGGAATGAAAGAAGGGAATAAATATACCATAACAGTTAAGGGCTATGTTGACGCTGAAACTGACCCTGAAAATCCAATAGTAAAATCAGGTTCACAGGCATTTCTTCAGGCTGTAAACAGCTATGCTTGGATTGCAGGTGCTGATTTTGTAGCTGGAAAAGAATTTACCTTAACAGGAACTTATACAGTTGATACCAGTAAGGATTCTGCAATACGAATCCAATCAGATGATTTGGGAGCAAAAGTACCTTTTTATATTGGAGAGATAACGGTTACAGGTGAAAAATCATCGGCACCTGCACCTGTAAAAGCAATATATCACGAAACCTTTTCAAACGGAAAAGGAACAGCCACACAAGCCGGGGGTGCTACTCTGACAACTGTTACCGAAAAAACCTTTCCTACAGGTGATGTTGACGAAACGGTGCTAAATGAAGACGGAGCTGCTTTATATGTGGATACGAGGGCTAATAACTATGATGGTGCGGATTTTGTTTTCAGTGACATAGGACTGGAGAACGGAAAATCTTACGAAATAACAGTAATAGGCTATGTGGATTCAGATACTGATGTACCGGAGGGGGCACAGGCGTTTCTACAAAGCATAAACAGTTTTGGTGTAATTTCAAGTACAAATTATGTAAAAGGAAAACCTTTTGTATTAAAAGGTAAGTATACGGTAGATACAAGTAAAGACGACAGGGTACGAGTCCAGTCAAACGATGAAGGAAAAACAGTACCTTTTTACATAGGTGATATACTTGTAACCGGACCTGCACCTTCAATGAAAACCATTGACTTCGAGGACGGGAAGGAAAGTGGCTTTATTCCGAGAATTGGAAAAGAAGTTCTTAGTGTAACTGATGAAGCCAATCATACTGATGTCGGCGGATATTCTCTTAAAGTAGCCGGAGGCAGAGAAAATGCTTACTGTGGCCCGTCATTGCGTGTAGAGAAATATATAGATCAAGGCAGTGAATATAGAGTGACAGTTTGGGTAAAGCTGGCATCAGGTTCAGGCAGTGCAGAAATAGATCTCAGCTCGCAGATTGGAAATAAAGAGGGTGCTGTTGAATATCCTTCATTATCTAAAAAGAAAATTACCGACACTGACGGATGGGTAAAGTTTGAGGGTAAACAACGTTATTATGATACTTCAAGCGGATATATAACTGTATATTTACAAAGTGATAACAAAGAAGCGGAGTTTTATATTGATGATATCAGTGTGGTTAATTCAGGTTCTGTATCACTACCAGTCCAAACTGACCTTACTCCTATAAAGGACATATACAAAGATGACTTTCTTTTTGGAAATGCCATAGCCCCAAGTGAGCTTGCAGGAAAAAGCTTCGAGCTGTTAAAGCAGCATTTCAATGTTATTACTGCGGGCAATGATATGAAGCCGGACGCACTGCAGCGGAGCAAAGGAGTATTCAGCTTTGGAACTGCTGACGCAATGATACAAAAAGCAAAAGATAACAACATAAAGGTACACGGGCATGTATTGGTCTGGCATCAACAAACACCTGTATGGATGAATGGAGTACAGGATGAGGCTGATGCAACAAAATATAAAAAAGATGAAACTGGAAAAAATATTACAATATCCCGTGAAGAAGCTCTGCTTAACATGAGAACCCATATAGAAAATGTTGTTAAGCATTTCGGTAACGACGTTATATCATGGGATGTAGTTAATGAAGCTATGTCAGATGGAATCGGTGACTCTTCAAACTGGAAGAATTGCTTACGTAAAGATTCAATGTGGTACCAGTCCATAGGTGATGATTATGTAGAGCAAGCGTTTCTGATTACAAAGGAAGTTCTTGAAAAGAATAATCTGAAGGATATAAAGCTTTATTATAATGACTATAACGATGATGATCAGAATAAATCTAAAGCTATAGCTAACATGGTAAATGAAATCAATACAAACTATGGGAAAACTCACCCAGGAGAGCTGCTGATAGACGGCATAGGTATGCAGGCACACTACAATACTTCTACAAAACCACAGAATGTTGAGGCATCTCTTAAAAGATTTATTGATTTGGGAGTAGATGTGTGTGTTACCGAGTTGGACATTACCGCAGGAAGCGACCAAAAGCAGAGCAGCGATGAGATAAATGCTCAGGCTTACTTGTATGCACAGCTCATGAAAATCTATAAGGCTCATGCTGATAAAATAAGCCGTGTTACAATTTGGGGACTTGATGACGGTAACAGCTGGAGAAAGGAAAATTGTCCACTGCCGTTTGACGGTGATTTACAGGCAAAAAGTGCATATTACGCAATAATTGACCCTGATAAATACATGGCTGAGCATGAGGCACCGGCTACGGTAGAGATAAAGCAGGGAACAGCTGCGAAGGGTACACCTGTAATAGATGGATTTGTTGACAGTATTTGGGATAAGGCGAAGGTAATACCAATAGACAAAGCAAATGCTGCATGGGAGACAGCAAAAGGAAACGCACAGGTTCTCTGGGATGATAAAAATCTGTATGTATTAATAAAGGTATATGATTCAATACTGGACAAATCAAGTGCAAATCCTTGGGAGCATGACTCTGTAGAAGTATTTGTTGATGAAAATAACGGTAAAACCGCCTCATATGAGAAAGATGACGGACAGTACCGAGTAAACTTTAACAATGAGACCTCATTTAATCCTGACCAAATAAAAGAAGGCTTCCAATCGTCTGTTAAAGTGTCAGGTACAAGTTATACTGTTGAAATGAAAATACCGTTTAAAACTATTATCCCGTCAAAAAATAGTAAAATCGGATTTGATGCTCAGATTAATGATGCAAAGGATGGGACACGTACAGGATATAGAAATTGGAATGACACTACGGGAGTTGGTTATAAGGATACTTCTGTGTACGGTGAGCTTATACTAAGCGATGACAGCGCACCAGCACCGTCATCACAGTCTAATGACACACCTGCTTCGGAAACTGTGAAGGGTAAGGTTAACGGAAAAGAAGTATCCATTGCAAAAGCTGTTAATGAATATAAAGACGGGAAAAAAGTTATAAGTATTGTTTTAGATGAAAGTAAGGTTGCAGAAGTCCTTGGTGAAAAGACAGTAATTGTATTAGAGCCAATTTCAAAAGCTGATATCGTAACCGCACAGTTAACTCCTAAAACCATAAAAAATATGGCCGAGAAGGAAGCGGTTCTGGAGATAAAAAGTGACAACGTTACATATACACTTCCGGCTTCAAGGTTAGACATTAATAAAATTGCTTCTGCATTTGAAGGCAATACTGATATTAAGGTAAATGTAAGTATCTCAGGAGTGGCTGATGCTGTTAAAAATACTGTAAAAGAGACCTCAGATAAAAATAATTATAAGTTGGCTTCTAATCCGGTAGAATTTAACGTGACATGCTCAAATGATACTAAAACCGTTGAAGTTTCCAAATTTAGCGGGTATGTTACAAGAACAATTGAATTGAAGGACAGCTTAATACCGGGTGAGATTATAACAGGAGTAGTGCTTAATAAAGACGGCAGCTTCTCACATGTACCTACAACAGTAGTAAGCAAAGACGGTAAAAACTATGTAAAAATAAACAGCTTGACAAACAGTACATATGCAATTATATCAAGTACAAAGACTTTCAAAGATACTGAAAATCATTGGTCAAAGAAAGCTGTGGGTAATATTGCCTCAAGGCTTATCATGGAAGGATATGATAATGATAACTTTAATCCTGATATGGCTATCACCAGAGGCGAATTCATTGATTCTTTGGTGAAGGCTATGGGCCTTTATCGTATCGGAGAGGGAGAAGACATTTTTTCAGACGTAACAAGCAGCAGCAGATACCATGATGCTGTAGCCATAGCACATAAATACGGTATAATCTCAGGCTATGGGAACGGTGAATTTGGAGCTATGAGTAACATAACACGTCAGGAAGCTATGACTATAGTTTCAAAAGCAATGCTGCTTACCGGGTTAAAGACTTCTTATACCGCCGAGGAAGTAGCTGATTCACTAAAAGAATTCAATGATTCTGACAATTTGGCCCTATGGGCAAAAAAATCAACTGCTGCCTGCGTTAAGGCCGGAATCGTGTCAGGTAAAAGTCTGACAGTAATTGCACCAAAAGATAACCTTACACGTGCTGAAACGGCATCGGTAATCAATAAATTATTAACCGAGTCAAACCTTATATAGAGCTAACAAAAATAAATATTACTAATTCAAAAGCCCGGATGATTTTATCCGGGCTTAATTTTTGATATAATTATAATTATTGCTGACAATAAAATAACTAAACGGCTTAAAGAATATCTGAACTCATATGAAGAAATACTAGGTTATGGTGAAAATATATATTTTAATAAAAATTTACATAACGAAATTAATGTGGAAATTCATTGGGACTACAACTATATACAATAGATATACATAAGGAAGGAATAAAGGATGTTCAGTGATCTTATAATAAACGCAGCTATACTTATTTCCTTTTTAAGCATAGCAAACCAATTCTATCGGGACCGGGATTTAGTAATGCAATCCAGCCCTGTTTTTAAGCTTGTGGCAGGTGTTGCATGTGGAACTTTAGGTATATTACTAATGTGGTATAGTTTTAGAATCCAAAACAAGACACTGTTGGATTTCAGAAATATAGCGGCCTTATTGGCTGCTGCAGAGGGGGGCGGATTATCTGTTATTGTATCAGGCCTTGTAATGGGAGCCTTCAGAATTGAATATTTTGGAGTCAATATGTATTCTAAAACCGGCACAGTAGTTATTGCATTGGTAACAGTAGGAATACTGCTTATTTTCAAAACGAAAAAATCCTTGGGTAGAAAATGGCTCCTTTCTACAATATACATGACCATTGTAAGCTGTGGAGCTTACTTTTATATTTTTCAAAAAGACATTTCAATCCTACTAATAGTATTTCCATATTTTATTCTTGGCACTGTTATCGTTAGTTATACAGTATACAAGTATATGATATATCTTAATAACATGAGTTTATTATTCAGAAAGCTAAAAGAGGAATCAACCAAGGATTATCTGACAGGACTTAATAATGTAAGAGAGTTTAATAAATTATTCAGGCTTGTAATAGAGAAGGCAGTGAGCAATAATCAAAAATTTTCTTTACTTTTAATAGATATAGATTTTTTTAAAAATATAAATGATACGCATGGGCATCAGTCAGGAGATAAGGTCTTAAAAGAAATAGGAAAAATATTAAAACAAAATTGTAGAACAGATGATAATATTTCGCGAAACGGAGGTGAAGAATTTTCTATTTTACTGGAAAATGCTTCAAACAGCATGGCTATTGAGATAGCTGAAAGAATCCGTAAAATAATTGCTGACAATGAGTTTGAGGTTTCCTCCGGCAGGAAGATTAATGTAACAATATCCATTGGCATATCTTCCTATCCAGAAACAGTCACAGATATAACACAGATAATAGAAAGGGCTGATGAGGCTCTTTACAAAGCAAAACGTAATGGAAGAAATCTTGTTGTATCAGATGAGGTTTTATAATACAAATTTATAAAATAGTTTTCATAAAGTACAAATTTAATCCTAATTTATGTAAATAAATAATATATTTTCCATAAATAGTCTTGTTCAAGAAATTAGAATATGCTATTCTTTTATAAGTAGAAGTAGTGTATCAAAAATTTACAATCCTAAACTTAATATTATGTATTTTTGTACTGGAGGATAGTATGGAAAAGTTAAACTTGGTATTAAGACATTATAATAAGGTCAAGCCTATGCACTGTACCATTGTAAGTGGTGATACCCAAAAAGTATTCACTGTTAAGATAGGTGAAGATGAAAAAAATGGTGCTGAAATTCTAAAAGGAGATCCCGTGCTTATTGGTTTTCTTAATAGTGACGAGTCTTTTTATTTAAGCGGCGGAAATATAGTAGGTGCCATACCAAAAGAAGAAGAATACATAATCCACGCCAATAATCCTCAAAATATAGCTTTTGAAACTGAAAGAAGACAATACGAGAGATTCCCTACTTCGCTGACAGGTGAAATAAAGCTTGTAAATTCCAGTAAACGAGAACCCATATGCATAAAGGATTTCAGCTATGCAGGCATGTGCATATATTCTAAAGATGAGTTCAATAAAGACGATGAGGTTGAGATTAGTGCATTCCTTAGTAATAGTGTAATTAAATATGATGCAACCATAGTCAGAAAAACCGTTAATTTCGGAAGATGTGAGTACGGTATACAGCTGATGCACAGAGATAAAAATTCTATGTATGCTACACAGAATCAATTAACATCTTTTATACTCAGTGAAAAAGAGATTATGTACAGACATTTGCTAAGTGCAAGTTTTAAGTTTTAGTATGTAATAAATATAAGAACAGATTTATTGGATATTGGTATTGGAAATAGTTTATACCAATATTTTTTATTGAATTTATGTACACTAATATTAATTCATTAAAAATAAGTGTCAAATAGGGAGATTATTATGAAAGAATACAAAGTAATGGATAACGTATACCTTTTTAATAGTTATGTTGATGCAATCGATCTGTCATTCAATCAGTTTCTTGTTTTAACTCCAATTCCAATGTTGATTCATACAGGAGCCATTGACAGAACTGAAGTGTTAATTCCCAAAATTCAGGAAGTGATAGGAAGTAGTCCTTTAGAATACGTGTTTATTTCACATTTTGAATCAGATGAGTGTGGCGGTCTGGCCCTTTTAAAAAATTACTATCCCCAAATAAAAGCTATATGTTCCCAGATAACGGCAAGACAGCTGATGGGCTTTGGCATTACTTCAAATATTGCAGTTGTTAATCCTCAGGATAAAATGAAAATCGGAGACAGCTTGTTTGAATTCATATCATACCCTTCAGAAATGCATCTTTGGGAGGGCTTAATTATGGTCGAAGCAAATCAGGGAATACTGTACAGCAGTGATTTATTTATCAGAACCGGTACAATCCAAAAGTCCATGGAGAATTCAGCAATAAATGAGGAAATTCAAAATATCAACTTACACAAGGTACCGTCTCAGGAAGCTCTGGAACGGCTAAAAAGAGACCTTTCAGCCTTGCATTTAAATTATCTGATGCCTGGTCACGGACCGTGTCTGAAACTTTTCTGAAAAATTTATATCTTTTGTTAAAAACTAAATAGTTGACATAAATATTGGATAAAACTATAATATGCATGTAAACATAAGTTAAATTTAGTAAACCGTATAAAGTTAATGGTAAACTAATTATGTAATTAAATAATAACTTATTTATCAGGCGAAATTCATTTATGAATTTCGTCTTAAATGAAAGGATACATAAAATGAGAAAAAAAGTTCTTGTTGTTGATGACACTGTTTTTATGCGTACTTCATTAAGACTATTACTTGAAAGAAATGATTTTGAGGTTGTAGGTGAAGCTGACAACGGTCTTGCAGCTATTAATAAGTACAGGGAATTTATGCCCGATTTGGTAACAATGGATATTACAATGCCGGAAATGGACGGTTTGCAGGCTTTGAAAGCAATAAGGCAAATCAATGCCAACGCAAAGGTAGTAATGGTTTCAGCTATGGGACAGGAAGCTCAGGTAAGAGAATCCATATTAAATGGAGCTATAAGCTTTATTGTTAAGCCATATAAAGACGAGAATGTTATTAACACATTAAGAAAAATTGTTGAATTGTAACTCTCTTTTTTAACTTATTCACCTTATTTTACTAAAGAAAATAATATCATTAATTTGTACCCGCAATTACGGGTGGAGGTACATTATGTCAGAGCAACCAAGTAATGAACCAATGCTTGAGATATATTTGTATGAGTCAGACCAACTTATAGAACAGCTTGAAACTATTATAATTGAAAGTGAAAAAGTCGGTAATTATACTTGTGAAACCATAAATGAAATATTTCGAATAATGCATACTATAAAAGGTTCTTCTGCGATGATGCTATTCAATAATATATCAACTTTGGCACATGCTCTTGAGGATTTGTTCTATTTTATCCGTGAAGAAAGAAATCAATATGTGAATTTTTCTGCCATTTCTGATATAGTTCTCGATGGTGTGGATTTTATTAAGGTTGAACTTCAAAAGATTAAACGAAACGAAACTGCTGATGGGAAGGCGGATAATCTTATATCAGGTATAAGAGACCTTTTAAGTTACATTAAACGAGACAGTAAAGTTAAAGAATCGGTAAATCAAGATAGCGTTTATGTAAAGCAGGAAAATGCGTTAGAAAGCACTTGTACAAAAGAATTTCAGGCGGTAATCCGATTTGAAGATGGCTGTGAAATGGAGAATATCCGTGCATATTCGGTTATTCATAATCTAAAGCAGATCACAGAGGATTTTTATTATATACCGCAAGACATTATAGACGATGATAACAGCTCCAATATTATACATAAAAACGGTTTCAAAATATTCTTTAACTCAGACAAGACATATGAAGAATTACAAAATTTTTTCAGTCAAATAATTTTTCTGAAAGATTTGGAATTGGTTCACAATAATAGTCGAGATTGCAGAAAGCATGACGAGACAATTTGCAAATCCCAAGAAGGAATGAAAACATGTAACAACACACATCAAAGTATGATAAGTGTCAGTGTCTCAAAGCTTGATACACTGATGGACCTTGTAGGAGAGATGGTTATTGCCGAAGCAATGGTTACGCAAAATCCTGATTTAAATAATTTAGAGCTGCCGGATTTTTATAAGGCAGCAAGACAGATGCGGAAAATACATAATGAAATTCAGCAAATGGTAATGTCTATAAGAATGGTGCCTTTGGAACTTCTTTTCACAAAATGCACAGGATTGTACGTGATATGTGCAAAAAGCTTGATAAAAGGGCAGATCTGGTGTTAATCGGAGAAGACACAGAAGTTGATAAAAATATCATTGAGCATATATCTGACCCATTAATGCATCTCATAAGAAATTCCATAGACCACGGAATAGAAACGGCCAAGGACAGATTGTCGGCAGGAAAACCGGAGATGGGTACTATAACCCTTGAAGCTAAAAATTCCGGTAGTGATGTTTTGATTATGGTGAAAGACGATGGTCAAGGACTTGATAAAAACTCAATAATGAATAAAGCAAGAGAAAACGGTCTTATACACAAACCTGAAAATGAAATGTCGGATAGGGAAATATACAATTTGATTTTTCTTCCCGGTTTTACTACAAACAATAACATCACTGAATATTCAGGCAGAGGTGTGGGAATGGATGTAGTTGCAAAGAATATTGAAGCAGTTGGAGGAAGTGTGTCTGTTGACAGTACCCAAGGTAAAGGTACCATAATTACGCTTAAAATTCCTCTTACCCTTGCAATTATTGATGGTATGAACATAAAGGTAGGCAACTCAAGGTTTACAATTCCTACAACAGCTATCAAGGAGTCTTTCAGACCGGGTAAAAAAGACTTAATTACTGACCCTGACCAAAACGAGATGATAATGGTAAGAGGAATATGTTATCCCATATACAGACTCCACAACATTTATAAGATAAAAACAGAAATAACTGAATTTGACCGAGGAATATTGTTAATGGTTGAACAGGATGACAGATCCATATGCATCTTTGCTGATGAATTGCTGGGCCAGCAGCAGGTGGTTGTTAAAGCACTTCCTCCATATATTAAGAAAATATATCAGAAGTCTGATTTTGTGGGATGTACTTTGCTGGGGGACGGAAATATAAGTCTTATATTTGATGTATCCCGGCTGATTATGACAAATAAACTATAAAGCTTAATAAAAAGGAGCTGGAATTATGGAAAATGCAGTAGGTCAAGAAATGCACCAGCAGGATGAAGATACTCAGAAAGACAAGTTTCTTACATTTCTGTTGGGAAAGGAATTCTATGGAATAGAAATAAGGCATGTGACGGAAATCATAGGGATACAACCTATAACTGAGGTTCCTGAACTGCCGGAGTACGTCCGGGGTATCATTAATCTAAGAGGAAAGATAATTCCGGTAATTGATGTAAGATTAAGGTTTAAGAAGCCTTTCAAGGAGTATAATGACAGGACTTGTGTTATTGTTATTGACATTGACGACCTTTCGGCAGGACTGATTGTAGATAGTGTGTCCGAAGTTATTGTTATACCGGAATCGGATATAGTTCCGCCACCGGAACTTAATAAAACAGGTAACAGATTTATTAAAGGCATAGGCAAGGTAGATAATGATGTAAAAATGCTGCTGGATTGTGAGAAATTACTGAATGAAAATGATGTAGAAATGTTAATTAATTTTAATAATTAGGGGGCCTTTCACTATGAAATGGTTTAACAACTTAAAAATAGGAGCAAAGCTTGTATCAACATTTGTAATTGTGGCACTGTTAGCGGGAGTAGTTGGAATAGTAGGTATATTCAATATCAAACAGGTAAATAAAAACTATACAGAGCTTTATGAAAACTTCGGTATAGCAACCGCCAATATAGGAAAGGCAAGTACAGACTTTAACAGTATACGGGCAGCAACCAGAGATATATTGCTTAGTGATAGTGCAGAAGACAGGAAAAACTATAACAATCTGATTAAGGATTTGGACACAGATATTCAAAAAAACCTTAAAGCCCTGTACAATTCATTGAAGACTGAGGACGGACAAAAAGTATATACAGCACTTAATGAGAATCTGAACAAGTACAATGAAATCAGAGACAGAGTAATTAATATGTCAATTGCAGGACAGAATGATGAAGCTCGGGCTCTATTCTATAAAGAAGGAGCAGAACCTGCAAAATTAGCAAAACAGTACATAGATGAATTATTTGACCTAAAGCAAACCGGTGGAGTGCAGAGAGCAGATGAATATGCCGGAGATACTAACAATACAGTTTACATGATGCTTGCTGTTGTGGTGATAGCCGTGATTGCAGCAGTAATTCTGGGAATCTTTATTTCCAGAATAATTAGTGTACCGGTAAACAGGCTTGTTATTGCTGCTGAAAAAATTGCAGATGGTGATTTGAATGTGGATGTTAAGCAAAATTCCAGAGATGAGATAGGAATGCTTGCATCAGCTTTTAAAAGGATGTCGGATAATTTGAATGATGTAATATCAAGCATCAGTTCAGCTGCCGAACAGGTATCCGCAGGCTCCAGACAGGTATCTGATTCAAGTGTGGAACTTTCTCAGGGTGCAACTGAACAGGCCAGCTCCATAGAAGAGTTAACTGCCTCCCTTGAAGAAATATCAACACAAACAAGATTAAATGCTGAAAATGCAGCACAAGCCAGCAGTCTTGCGGAAAATGTAAAAACAATTGCCTTAAATGGCAATAAGCATATGAAGGAAATGCTAAATGCAATGGATGACATTAATGATTCATCAAGTAATATTTCAAAGATAATCAAGGTAATAGATGAGATTGCATTTCAGACAAATATACTTGCCCTTAATGCGGCAGTAGAAGCAGCTAGAGCAGGACAGCACGGAAAAGGTTTTGCTGTAGTTGCAGAGGAGGTCAGAAATCTGGCTGCTCGTTCAGCAAATGCCGCAAAGGAAACTACCGATATGATTGAGGGTTCAATACGTAAGGTAGAAGGGGGAACAAAAATAGCAAATGAGACGGCAGAAGCATTGGGGCTGATTGTGGATGGTGTTGCAAAGGCTGCGGATCTTGTAGGTAATATTGCTGAAGCATCAAATGAGCAGGCAGCCGGAATTGAACAAATAAATCAGGGTATTATGCAGGTGTCTCAGGTAATTCAGGCTAACTCGGCAACCTCTGAGGAAAGCGCTGCTGCAAGTGAGGAGCTTTCCAGTCAGGCAGAGGTTTTGAGCGAACAGGTGGAAAGATTTACATTGAAGAAGGCTGTACGTTCAACAGATAACTATAAAGGAGATGGGGAAATTAACCCTGACATTTTAAAAATTCTTAATAAAATGAGTGACAAAAGCAAAAATACCACACGGAATGTAAGAACTAAAACAATCGACTTAAACGACAAAGATTTTGGCAAATATTAAAAATTATGGTCTGGTGGGAAAGTTTTAATGATTTCTATTACAGAAAAGGAATTTAAACAGTTATCGGAGTATATTGAATATAAATATGGCATCAATCTGAGGCCGGAGAAACAGGTTCTTGTAATGGGAAGACTCCAAAATGTCTTAAATTCCCTTGATATTGACAACTTCACTGATTATTTCACCCATGTTATCAGTGACAGAACAGAGAATTCAGAACAAGTATTAATTGACAGGATTACAACAAATCATACATTTTTTATGAGAGAAGCTGAACACTTTGAATATTACAAAAACAAGATACTGCCATATTTGGTGAGGAATGTAAAAAGCAGAGATTTAAGAATATGGAGTGCAGGATGCTCTACGGGTGAGGAGCCCTACACTTTGGCAATGATAAATCGTGACTGTTTTGGAAATGAAAAAGTAAATTGGGATACCCAAATCCTAGCTACAGATATATCACAAAAAGTACTGGAAACTGCAGTAAAGGGCATATATAATAATGAGGAACTTCTTTCTCTTCCGATGTACTGGAAAACAAATTATTTGAAAAAGTATAACAGCCGGTGTTCAATTGTAAAAGATTTAATAAAGGAGGATATCATATTTCGAAAGTTTAATCTGATGGATAATTTTCCTTTTAGAAAAAAGTTACATGTGATTTTTTGTAGAAATGTCATGATTTATTTTGATAATATCACAAAAAATACACTTATTAAAAAGTTTTATGATATATTGGAGTATGGCGGATATTTATTTATAGGTCATTCTGAGTCAATTAGCCGAGAAAAAACAGGTTTCAGATACATTATGCCTTCTTTGTATATAAAAGGGTAGATGATGCAAATTTTGCTTAAATCTTGAATGAATTAAAACGAAATTTGTGCAAATAATACTTTAGGAAAGTCAATTTCAAAGGAGGAATACACAATGTCTGTTAAAAAAATGAGTCAGCCCAATACTGGTATAAAATGCATTGTTAATACATGTCACTATTATATGAATGGTGATCACTGTACCGCTGAACAGATAGAAGTTCAGCCTAGAAATGCAAGAGATACCCAGGAAACAGATTGTGCTACATTTTTACCTGAAAACCAGTAAGCTAATAGTTTTAAATAACGCCATACCTCTAAAAAAAAGGGGTATGGCGTTTTAATGTAGAACATACTAAACATATGAATATACAGGAAGGGTTATATGGTATGAAAAAAATCAAAGTGCTGGTGGTTGACGACAGTTTACTGTTTCGTGAAGTAATTTCAAGAGGAATAACTCTGGACCCGGAAATAGAAGTGGTTGCTAAGGCGGTGGATCCCTTTGATGCCAGAGATAAAATAGAAGAATATGACCCTGATGTTATGATTTGCGACATTGAAATGCCAAAAATGAATGGCATTGAATTTATAAGCAGGCTTTTGCCTCAGCACATGATTCCGATTATTGTGGTAAGCTCTATTAGTGAAGCTGTTTTCGATGCAATAAAAGCCGGAGCAGTGGATTTTATTCTGAAACCTGATATGCAAATATCCAAAAACGTAGAAGAATTTATAAAAGAACTGATAACTAAAGTAAAGGTTGCGAAAAAATCCAAACTGCCGGAGAGAGTCAGAATTATAGGTGAAACAGTTTCCTCTGATATGAAATTTGACAGCAGTAAAATTATAGCAATTGGTGCTTCAACAGGGGGAACTGAAGCTGTTTTCAACATTCTTAAACAGTTGCCTCCAAACATTCCGGGTATAGTTATAGTTCAGCATATACCTCCAATGTTTTCTCGTATGTTCGCCGAAAGACTCAATAATCAAACAGGCTTAAAAGTTAAAGAGGCTAATAACGGTGACTATATTGAAGAAGGAAAAGTACTTGTTGCACCGGGGGATTACCATATGAGAATCAAAAAAACAGGAGAACGTTACAGAGCAGAAGTATTTCAGAGCGAAAAGGTTAACGGACATTGTCCTTCTGTGGATATTCTATTTGAATCAGTGGCAAGGGAAGCCGGAAACAAGGCAGTTGGGGTCATACTAACAGGAATGGGTTCTGACGGAGCAAAAGGATTGCTTACTATGAGAGGAAAAGGCGCCAGGACCATCGGACAGGATGAAAAGTCCTGTGTTGTTTACGGTATGCCAAGAGTTGCATATGATATCGGAGCAGTGGAAAAGCAGACCTCCCTTGAGAATATTCCCAAGCTACTGGTTTCAATGTTAAAATAAATAATCATTATAAATAATAAGATGCAAAGGAGTTTTATGAATATACAGATTTATGGGGCAAAAGGATTTGATACACAAAAAGCAGAGCGATATTTTAAAGAACGAAAAATCAGCTATCAGTATATAGACCTCTTTAAATACGGAATGAGCAAGGGCGAATTCGAAAGTGTAAAAGGAGCCGTTGGTATAAGTAATTTGATAAATACACAATCAAAGGAATATGATAAACTCAATATGAGAAATCTGGGAGTGGGGAAAGTTGCACAAGAGGTTCTTTTAAAAAATCCCAAGCTCTTTAACAGTCCCATAGTAAGAAATGGAAAACAGGCAACAGTGGGTTTTCAGCCTGATATATGGAATCAATGGGAATAGAGTATTAATGCCTTATGTAATAAACTACCTTAACAGTCATACTTTCAATGTATTTGAGCCTGTGCAACACCAAGCCGGATACCCAGGTAATATTATTTATGCCGTTGAAGCTTGTAAAGACGGAAATGCTTAAGTCTGCCGAAATCCATACAAAGCATATATTGCTGATTAAAGTCTTGTTACGAAGTGAAAGCACTTTTATTTTCTTCATTACTATGGGATGGATGCCATAAACTGCTATAAGGGACATTATTCCCCAAATAAGGGTATTCCTCAAACATATTATTCCAAGAAAATTTAAAGAATCTCCACTGTAATCCCATAGTTCATGTTTTAGTACATAGTGAAAGAGAAGTCCTGTAATTAGCTCCAGAACAGTAGTAATAACAATTGCACCCAAAAATACAAGAACGGGGCGGGATTTTAATTTGTCCAGAAGAAATACAACCAAAATTGTACCTACGCCATAAATCCCGCATAAAGGGCTTATGAGAAAACCTCTTTTTATAAAATGCCAGTGATAAACAGACATATAAACTGTTTCCATTAACCACCCACAGAAAGAATATATAATAAAGCACAGAAAAACATCATAGACCCTTACCAAATGTTTCGATACATTATAGTTCATAAATGCAACTCTCTTATTGGCTTTGTTTAATATCATGCTATGAAATTTAAACAAATAGCGTTACTTTTATATGTGTATTCAAAGTCTTTAAATAATATTTCAATATAAAATTTTCCGATTGACATTGCACAAATTGCTTTGCTAATATGGGGATACAGTTATTTAGTGCTTGCGGAGGAATTGTTAAATTGAATAAATCTCAAAGAAGTGTAGAAACCTTGTCTCGTATTAACCTTAACGGAAAAGAACTGGAGTATACACTTAAAAGAAGCAGCAGAAGAACAATTACTATTAGGATAAAAAATACCGGA
The DNA here is from genome assembly GCF_029318685.1 of Ruminiclostridium papyrosolvens DSM 2782. Classification (NCBI taxonomy): domain Bacteria; kingdom Bacillati; phylum Bacillota; class Clostridia; order Eubacteriales; family Oscillospiraceae; genus Ruminiclostridium; species Ruminiclostridium papyrosolvens. The sequence goes on along the minus strand of NZ_CP119677.1, from coordinate 3,474,181 downwards.
CAGATTATTGTAGGATGTCCGTTAAAAACTCCTTTTACATACATTGAGAAGCTTCTGTCTGAAAAAGAGAGGTGGATAGTACAAAAACTGGAAGAAATCCGTGAAAAATCTCCTGCTGTTATAGATAAATCCTTTGAGAGCGGTGATTTATTTTATTATCTGGGAAAATCATACAGGCTTAAAATTGTTGAAAAAAGTATTACCAAAAAAGCAGATTTACACTTTGAAGATGAACTAATAGTTTTAGAAATATCCAGAGCCGATGATAAGGAAAAAATTAAATCTTCACTAAAAAGCTGGTATTTATCAAAGGCAGCAGAACTTCTTGTTGAAAGAATCAGAATATACTCATCTGTGGTTGGTGTATCACCCAAAAAAGTGACTGTCAAAGAGCAGAAAACCAGATGGGGAAGCTGTAGTTCAAAAGGTAACATTAATCTTAATTGGAAACTTGTTATGTCACCTTTGCCGGTAGTTGATTATGTAGTAATACATGAACTGTGTCACATGAAAGAAATGAATCATTCAGGGAGATTTTGGGGACTTGTTGAAGCTGTTATGCCGGATTATAAAGTTTACAGAAAATGGCTAAAGGAAAATGGCTGTACTTTATCCTTTGAATAAAAATAGTTATAAAATTACATGTAAAAAAGATAAGATTATACATTGAAATTTAGTTTTATAAAAGTATAATTTTAACGTAATACTACTTATGATATAATTACTAAAAATAATATAAACTAATCGAGACCCGGAGGTATTTTTAAATGATTTACAAAAAATACGGCAACACAGGCAAGGATATATCCGCAATTGGATTTGGAGGAATGAGGTTTCCAAAAAACGGAGATAGCTATGACTATGATGAATGTGCAGAAATAGTAGTACGTGCAAATGAACTTGGTGTAAATTATTTTGATACTGCCCCGGGATATAACGATGACCATAGCGAATTCATTATGTCCCATGCTTTTAAGAATATGAAGAAGCCTTTTTATGTTTCAACAAAAAGCAGTCAGAAGGATGGCTCAAAACTACGTGAACAGTTGGAGACATCTCTAAAGAGAATGAATCTTGAAAAAGTTAATTTTTTCCACATATGGTGTATTCTCAGTTTGGATGACTACAGAAGCAGGATGGTAAAAGATGGTGCTTATGAAGCTGCTTTAAAGGCAAAAGAAGAAGGACTTATAGAGCATATTGTCTTTTCAACCCATTGTACGGGAGACGAGATTGAAACAATAGTAAATGAAGACTGCTTTGAGGGAATGACCGTGGGTTACAATATACTTAACTTTCCCTTCAGACAAAAAGGGTTGGAAACTGCCTATAAAAAGGGTCTGGGTATTGCTACCATGAATCCCTTGGGAGGCGGTCTGATTCCACAAAAGGCTGATTATTTTGATTTTATCAGAAGTGAAGATGACAAAAACGTAGTTGATGCTGCATTGAGATTTAATGCTTCCCATGATGAAATAACCACTGTATTAGCCGGAATGGGAAGTATTGATGAGGTAGTTCAAAACTGTAGAGTTGGTGATAACCTTGTTAAACTTGAGCAATCAAAGTTAAAGGAAATAGAAGGAAAGCTGTTTAATTCCATGGACAAGCTTTGTACAGGCTGTCGTTATTGCGAATACTGCCCAAAGATGATACCTGTGTCAAAATACATGCTGTCATACAACAACCATATTCTTGGCAATACTCAGGATGTTTTAGACAATATCAAATGGCATTGGGGCATAAAGCAAGAGGATGTTAACGAGTGCATAGAATGCGGTTTGTGCGAAAGAAAATGTACACAGCACCTGCCGATAATAGGCAGATTGAAAGAAATCAGTACATTTGAGGACACCCGTAAATAAGCTAATATTACCGTTAAACTTGGCATTTTTGAATTAACGCATATAAAATCAGCAAATTGCAATAATTAAACATTGCAATTTGCTGATTTTTTGTATTCTTTTAACGAATTATCCTTATCATTTTTTGAAATAAATTCCAAAAACCTTATCTATAACTGAATTTCAGACATTGTATTTCTATATAAACATTGGCAGAAGGTATTCCTCTGGCTAGAATTATATTGTCAAAAAAATAACAAAGATATCTGATAAGTGAATGCACTTTATAAGTACTTGAGGAGGGAAAACAAGATGGATGATTGCAAATGCAGTCTGGTTAACGGGATTTTAAATAAGCACGACAACAATAAATCGCACCTGATAGCAGTTTTACAGGAAATCCAGAACGAATACAAATATTTGCCCGAGGATGTTTTGAATTATGTAGCTGAAAAGCTGGAGATTAATCTCTCAAAGATATTCAGTGTAGCTACGTTTTATGAAAACTTTTCTTTGGTGCCTAAGGGAAAATACATTATTAAAGTATGTGACGGTACAGCTTGTCACGTAAGAAAATCAATTCCTATATTAAATGCAATGAGAAAAGAACTGGGCCTGTCTGAAAGCAAACACACTACAGATGACAAGCTGTTTACAGTTGAAACAGTTTCCTGTTTGGGAGCCTGCGGACTTGCACCGGTTATTACAATAAATGATAAGGTATACGCTAAAATGACGCCTGATTCAACAATTGAAATAATAAAGACTTTGAGGAGTGAAGGATAATGAAAATTAATGATTTGCAAGAATTTAAAGCCTTTTCTGACAGGTCAATACAAGCACTGGAAAAGCAAAAAAAGAAGGTTCTGGTGTGTGCGGGAACAGGTTGTGTAGCCGGAGGAGCTTTAGAGATATACAACAGAATCAAAGAGCTTATAAATGAAAAAGGGCTTTTAGTGGACCTTGAACTGGATTATGAAAAAGAAGGCATAGGAGTTAAAAAGAGCGGTTGCCACGGTTTTTGTGAAATGGGACCTTTGGTAAGAATAGAACCTGAAAATTACTTGTACTTGAGAGTTCAGATAGAAGATTGTGAAGAAATAGTAGCTAAAACCCTTATAAACGACGAAGCTGTTGAAAGACTAATGTATTCAGCAGACAATAAGGTATATAAGGCACATGAAGACATCCCTTTCTATAAAAAGCAGACAAGAATGGTACTTAAAAACTGCGGAAGCATCAATGCAGAATCCTTTGCCGAATATGTAGCAAAGGGCGGTTATCAGGCTCTTGGCAAAGTACTGTTTGATATGGAGCCTCAGGAAGTATGTCAGTCAATACTGGATTCCAACCTCAGAGGAAGAGGGGGCGGAGGTTATCCGGCAGGTAGAAAGTGGCAGCAAGTGTTAAAGCAGGACAGCAAAATTAAATACGTTGTCTGTAATGGAGACGAAGGCGACCCCGGAGCTTTCATGGACAGAAGTATTATGGAGGGTGATCCTCACGGTGTAATCGAAGGTATGACTATAGCCGGGTATGCAACCAAAAGTACTTCAGGATATATATATGTCAGAGCAGAATATCCTCTGGCAGTTGAAAGATTAAGAATAGCTATTGAAGATGCTAGAAAGCACGGAATGTTGGGTGAGAACATACTAAATTCCGGATTTTCATTTGATATAAATATAAACAAAGGTGCAGGAGCTTTTGTATGTGGTGAGGGAAGTGCATTAACCGCGTCAATAGAAGGCGAAAGAGGAATGCCAAGGGTAAAACCTCCAAGAACGGTTGAAAAAGGACTTTGGGAAAAGCCGACAGTACTTAACAATGTAGAAACATATGCCAATGTTCCTTCAATTATAATAAATGGAAGTGAATGGTATAAAGGTATTGGGCCTGAAAACAGTCCCGGAACAAAAGCATTTGCCATAACCGGAAACGTTAACAACACAGGGTTGATAGAAGTTCCAATGGGAACAACCTTGAGGGAAGTAATATTTGATATCGGTGGAGGTATCAAGGACAACAAGAAATTTAAGGCAGTTCAGATAGGAGGTCCTTCAGGAGGATGTCTCACAGAGGAACATCTGGAATTACCTTTGGACTTTGATTCACTTAAAAAAGTAGGAGCAATGATAGGTTCAGGCGGACTGGTTGTAATGGATGAAGACACCTGTATGGTTGAAGTAGCAAGGTTCTTCATGAACTTTACACAGAACGAATCCTGCGGAAAATGTGTGCCATGCCGTGAAGGAACCAAGAGAATGCTTGAAATCCTTGAAAAGATAGTAAACGGCAAAGGTACTAAAGAAGACCTTGATTTACTTGAGGAGTTGGCAGATACCATAAGCAGCACGGCATTATGCGGACTGGGTAAGTCAGCTGCAAGCCCTGTTGTAAGTACTTTGAAATATTTCAGAGATGAATATCTGGAACATGTTATAGATAAGAAGTGCAAAACACATACCTGTAAAGCTCTGGCTTATATAGTAATAGAAAAGGAAAAATGCAAGGGCTGCAGCAAATGTGCCAGAATATGTCCAGTTCAGGCAATTGAAGGAAAGATTAAGGAGCCGTACACAATTAATCAGTCAAAATGTATCAAGTGCGGTGCCTGTCTGGAAGCATGTCCATTTGCAGCAATAAAGGAGGCGTAAATAACAATGGGAACTATGATAATTGACGGTCAACTGGTTGAATATACAGATGAAAAAAATATACTGGCAGTAATCAGGAGAGCAGGCATTGAGCTTCCTACCTTCTGCTACCACTCAGAGCTCAGTGTTTACGGTGCATGCAGAATGTGTATGGTTGAGGATAAATGGGGCAGCACCATAACCTCATGTTCAACGCCTCCTAAGGATGGTATGGAGGTATGGACAAATACAGATAAGCTCAAGAAGCACAGAAAAATGATATTAGAGCTTCTCCTTGCCAATCATGACAGAGATTGTACAACCTGTGAAAAGAGCGGAAGATGCAAGCTGCAGGAAATAGCTTTAAAGGTTGGAGTAAAGAAAGTAAGGTTCGGGCAGGAAAAGAAAGAGATGCCTATAGATGACCTTGGGCCATCTATAATCAGAAATCCAAACAAGTGTATACTTTGCGGAGACTGTGTAAGAGCGTGTCAGGAAATTCAAGGCGTTGGGGTACTGGATTTTGCTTACAGAGGATCAAATCTTCAGGTAACAACTGCCTTCAATAAATCATTGCAGGAAGTGGATTGCGTTAACTGCGGTCAGTGCAGGGTAGTTTGTCCTACCGGAGCATTGATGATAAAGAAAGATATTGACAGAGCATATGAGGCACTTCAGAACAAAAACAAGCGCGTAATAGCTCAGATAGCGCCTGCAGTACGTGTTGCAATCGGAGAAGATTTCGGACTTCAACCCGGACAGATATCAATGGGTAAGATTGTTGCAGCACTCAGAAAGCTTGGTTTTGATCAGGTATTTGACACAGCGGTTGGTGCCGATTTGACTGTTATAGAAGAAGCGGAAGAGCTCATGGACAGAATTCAGAGAAAGGAAAAACTGCCTTTGTTCAGCTCCTGCTGCCCTTCGTGGTTCAAATATGCAGAGCAAAAGCATCCTGAACTTATGGAAAATGTGTCCTCCTGTCTGTCTCCAATGCAGATGTTCGGAGCAGTTATAAAAGAACAGTTTAAAAAAGAAAAGTTTTCCGAAGAAAAAGAAAACATAGTTATTGCCATAATGCCGTGTACAGCAAAGAAATATGAAGCAGCAAGACCTGAAAACGCTATAAACGGTGAAAGACAGGTAGATATGGTTATAACCACACAGGAACTGGCTATTATGATACAGGAAAACGGTATCGTGTTTAATGAGCTCGAAGACGAAGCTATTGATATGCCTTTTGGATTTACCAGCGGAGCAGGTGTAATATTCGGTGTAAGCGGAGGTGTATCCGAAGCAGTACTTCGTTATTACTACAAGGAAAGAAACGCTTCAGCCCTGAAAGGCATCTCATATTCAGGAGTCAGAGGTATGGAAGGCGTCAAAGAAGCCACAGCTGAAATTGACGGGAGAACCGTAAGAATCGGAGTAGTTCACGGACTTAAAAATGCTGAAAAGCTAATCAGAAAAATAAAGCGCGGGGAAGAAAAATTCGACTTTATTGAAGTAATGGCTTGCCCGGGAGGGTGTATAGGCGGTGCAGGACAGCCTATTCCTCAGAATGAAAATGTAAGAAAATTAAGAGCAAAAGGTATATACAAGGTAGATAAGTCCTTGCCAATCAAACGTTCAGATGACAATCCAACTATAGACGCTTTGTATAACGGCGTTCTGAACAGCAACAGACATATTCTCCACAGAGATGGAAAACATTAAAATAATATATTTACAGATGTGGCACAAAGGCTAACGGTCTTTGGCCCCATCTGTTTTAAAAATCTCAGATATTCATTCATATATTAAAGAATAAAAAAATAAATTTTAAGCCAATAAGGCAAAGGGAGGACATCATGATGAATAACGAAAATAAAATGTTGTGTGACGTAGCAGGCAATGATATAAATACTTGCCTGAAGTTAATGATGGTTGATGAAGCAAAAACAGATATGGAGTATTGCTGTAACAGCTGTAATAAATCCTATTGTCAATTAAGCCCGCTATTTTTAGGTTTGGTACCTGCATTTTCAGGACGTAAATAGACCATAAGCTTAAATTAAAGACCTTCATATATATAATCAGATTTTAAGTAACTATATGGATTTGACATAAAAAAATATATAATTTACAATTATATTGTTATTTGTTTAACAAACATAGGCGGTGGAATATATGCTTGATATATATGTTTGTGTTGGTAGTTCCTGCCATTTGAAGGGGTCTTATCAGATAATCAACTGTTTTCAAAGAATGATAAAGGATAATAATCTTGAAAGCAGAGTTGAATTAAAGGCGTCCTTTTGTATGGGGCATTGCACAACAGGTGTTTGCGTTAAAATAGGCGATACTTTTTATGGAGACGTAGGCGTTATAAGTGCCGAAAGCTTCTTTAAAGAGAAAGTAATCAACACAATTGAAGGCAAGTTGGTATAGTGTAAATTATTAAAATTTACGTAGGGCAACAGGCAGAATATACTAATAACTGCATAAGAGCCGTCATGGCTATGGAGGCGACTTTATGAGCGTAATTCAATTTAAAGAAGCGAACTGTAAAAACTGTTATAAATGTATACGAAGCTGCCCTGTGAACGCTATTGCATTTAAAAACGATCAGGCTGAAATCATACATGACGAGTGCATGCTCTGTGGAAATTGCCTAACGGTATGTCCTCAGAATGCAAAAAGCGTTAACAGCGATGTTGAAAAAGTCAAAAAATTTATACAGAAGCGTGAAAAAGTTTATGTAAGTCTGGCACCTTCATTTATTTCTGCATTTGACCATGATGAAAAGTGGGTTTATTATGCTCTGAAAAAGCTTGGGTTTACACACATCGAAGGAACAGCTAACGGTGCTTATCAGGTATCAAGACAGTATGAGAGTCTTTTGAAGCAGAAGAAAATGAAAAATATCATAACCAGCTGCTGCTCATCAATAATATTACTTATAGAAAAATATTATCCTCAGTTGTTGGATCAGCTTGCTCCTGTGGTTTCTCCCATGATAGCTCATGCTAAAATGCTCAGGGAAACATACGGACAAAGAATCAGAGTAGTATTTATAGGTCCTTGTATTTCAAAGAAAGAAGAATTTAATGACCTTCAAAACGGCAATCAGATTGATGCTGTAGTGACTTTTGATGATTTGGACAAGTGGTTTGAAGAAGAAGGACTGTACGAGTCAAATGAAATCATTGACGGATTAAAAAACTTTGATACGTCAGCGAGAATATATCCCGTACCCGGCGGAATTCTGAAGACCATTGACAGAAAATATAAAAAGAACTACAGATCCATTAGTGTGGACGGTGTTGAACGATGCATGGATGTTCTTCAATCCATAGTAGAAGGGGATATTGAAAACTACCTGATTGAAATGAGCAGTTGTAAGGGAGGATGTTTAGGCGGCCCTTGTATGAAGCATGTGCCGGGAGGATTTCTCACTGCAAGAGAGAGGCTTTTGAACTATGCTAAAAGAACAGGTATTCAAACTGATTCAGGTTTAACCAACACTGTAATGGCTTTGACTAAGGTTGACTTAAAGAAGAAATTCGTTGACAGGTCAAAGAAGCTGGATGTACCGTCAGAGGCGGTAATACAAGGTATATTGAACAGCATTGGAAAATTCAGCAAGGACAAAGAACTCAACTGCGGAGCCTGCGGTTATCACTCCTGCAGGGAAAAGGCTACAGCCGTTTTCCACGGCAAAGCTCAGGTTCATATGTGTCTTCCCTATATGAGGGAAAGGGCTGAATCTATTTCAAACATAATTATAAATTATACACCTTATGCAATTTTTGCTCTTGATGAAGGCCTTAAAATACAGGAGCTTAACAAGTCAGCGCAGCAAATGTTCAATCTGGGAGCCAGAAACATGAATGGAAAAAGTATTTCAGAAATTCTTCCCTGTGATGAGTTTGAACAGGTGCTAGAAGGTTCAGAAAGTGTGTATGATGAAAAATATGTTTACGAAAGTTACGGTCTGGTAGTAAAACAGTCCATTATAAAAGTAAAACAACATAATACTGTTATAGTTATAATAAATGATATTACGAAAGAGGAGGCCCAGAGGCAGAAAATTCTGGAAAGTCGTTCTCAGAATATAGATATTGCTCAGAAAATTATGGAAAAACAAATGACAGTGGCTCAGGAGATAGCAAGTCTGCTTGGTGAAACTACTGCCGAAACCAAGGTAGCTTTAACCAAGCTTAAAAAATCCATTATGTCAGAGATGGGTGAATTATAGTGAGCCTGTATATTGATGTAAGTTACGAAAGTATAAATAAATATAGAGAAGAATTATGCGGAGACAAGGTAGAAATAATCAGAAGCCCTGATTCAGTGGTAGTGGTTTTGGCTGATGGTCTGGGAAGTGGTGTAAAAGCAAACATACTTGCAACTCTTACTTCTAAGATTATAGGTACAATTATGTCGAATGGTCTGGATATAGAAGAGGCTGTTAATACGGTTGCAAAAACTCTCCCTGTCTGCAAAGAGAGAGGAGTTGCTTACTCAACTTTCTCCATAATACAAATATTCAATAACGGTGAAGGTTACTTGGCCGAATTTGATAATCCTTCAGTAGTAAGGCTTAGAAAAGGTAAGATGCTGAATCTGGAGACAGAAAGCAGGGTCGTTAACGATAAGCTTATAAAGGAAGCCAGATTCAAAGTCAGTCCTGACGACTTATTTGTAATGATAAGCGATGGAGTTATCCATGCGGGAATAGGACAGACACTAAATTTGGGGTGGCAGTGGGATAATGTCAGTGAATATATACAAAAGACCTATAAAAAGGATGCATCCTCGAAGACACTTGCAAAACTTTTGTTGTCAGCCTGTGATAACCTTTATTCACATGAACCCGGTGACGACACTACAGTTGTTACCCTTAAAGCAAAAAAACCTGTTAAGCTGAACCTGATGATAGGGCCGCCTGTGGATTCTACACGGGATGATGAGATTGTATCTCGTTTTATAGGAAACGAAGGAAAAAAAGTTATTTGCGGCGGTACTACGTCTCAAATTGTTGCCAGAGTTTTGGGGAAGGAAATTAAGACATCTATAGAGTACTTTAATCCTGCGGTTCCTCCTACGGCAGAGATAGAAGGTATAAACCTGACAACAGAAGGTGTACTTACCCTTAGGAAAACACTTGATTTGTTGAAAGCCTGCGTTTCACCTGAGAGTGGTATGGGAGATATGCTGAAGCTAAATAAAAAAGATGGTGCTTCAAGGCTGGCAAAAATGCTCCTTGAGGAGAGTACAAGTATATATTTCTTTGTTGGAAGGGCGATGAATCCGGCACATCAGAATCCTGAATTTCCCCTTAACATGGGTATGAAATTCAAGCTGGTGGAAGAACTGGCCGCATTGCTTACACATACGGGAAAACATATCAGTATAGAGTATTGCTAGGGAGGGGGAGCTTTCTTGGGTCTTCGGACAATACATTTAAAAATTCACAAACCCGGTAAGCTTAAACGTGAAATAATTCAAAAGGCATTTGAAAATTATAATAATGCATTTAATTATTTGTTAAAAACTGCTTTTGATAATATAGATGACATTGAGAGTAATTATAAATCCCCAAAGGGGACCTACAGTACACTGTCTCTTTCAAAATGGATAGACAGTAGAATATCAAACGAATTGAACAATTTTGATGTACAGCCGTTTAAGGATTCTTTGAAGCTTGACTTTGGGATGACGATGGCAAGTTATTTTGCTCAGAAACAAACAAAACCCGATATGGTGTTTCCGAATTTCAGACAAGATAATGTTCAGGTAAATGAAAAGCTAAGACCTATTTATTTTTGCAGGTATGACACAAAAAGAAGTTTTTGCTTACTTTATGATCCTGACAGCAACAAGTACTTTGCTAAACTGTTCCTGATGAATATTAAAAATGCCAAAGTACGTAAAATAGCCGCTAATAACAGGGAACTTATATATATATCAAAAAGCCCGGAGCCTGCCAAAAGTTTAAAAAGGGAAACCTTCATAATAGTTCCCCTTTCATTCGGAAAATGGCAGGAGGACATGCTTAGTCAAGCAGTTGAGAGACCTGAAATACTTCGGACGGCACGGTTGTTGTGGAAAAATAATGAGTACTTTCTGAGTATGAGTATTAACCTGCCAGAGGAGCAGGAGATAAAAACTACAACGTTTATGGGCGTCAGCAGGGGTATCAGAAACGATATTAATTACACAATCGCAGATGAAAAAGGAAATTCTATTACAAAGGGAAGCCTTGAAAACTGCAAAAATACAAAGGATAGAAAACAAATTATCTGTAAAATGGCAAACACCATAGCAGATATAGCCTTGAAAAACAAATCGATGGTAATTCTTCAGAACCTTGTGGGTAAGGGCGACAAACTCAGCTGGAGGGAAGAAGGGACTGTGCATAAACCTGCATACGGTTGTAAAATGTACAATGACCTTGTAAGAGTGCTGGATTACAAGCTTCCGCAAAAGGGATTGCCTGTTCCTGCAAAAGTAAGTTCTGTAGATATTTTCCATACATGTTGTGTGTGCGGAAGCAACACCAGAAAAAACAGGTTCTCAGAAACACTGTTTATATGCACCACCTGTGGAGCCAGTTATAGCATGGATGAACTTGGTAGCAGAAATCTTGCCGTAAAACTTATAAAATATGAAAAGACTACCTTTAAGTTAAAGGCCAGAAAGACGCCAGAAGGCATGTTTCTTAATAATGAACTTATTGGTTTGGATATGTTTGTTCACAAGAATGAAAATCCTTATGACAGGTTGAAGGAAGAGGTAAAGAGTTTACTCGACAAAAAAGAGGATAGCTATATTAACTCAAAGCTGAATTATAAGGATATAAAAATTATTCTTGATAAATTAGTTAAAAGTGATTTTGTAAATATAGAAATCATTTAAATATTGTGCTTTTGCTGCCGCACATTGCTTACAGAGTAAGCTTATATGATAAAACATATAAAAAAGTGCAGCTATCTAGTTTAAGAGGCTGTCTCCCTGAAATATATATTTCTGTAGGCGGCCTCTTTTAATGTAACTTTATGGATAAATTGTTGACTAAATACCCATACTTTGATAAACTACATTTAAAGTAAAGGGGAGTAGCTTGTAAGCGATAAAGTCAACAACCGGCTTTAAAAAAGAGCCTGGCTTTATTCTCCACATGGGAAGCAAGACCTTGAATGTAATGCTTGTATACATTCAGGGTCTTTTTGTTTACACTATATTTTTCATATAAATTGTATGAAGTATATATAGACTGGCAATATTAATTAAAAACTAACTAGGGGGTAAAAAATGTCTACTAAAAAAGCACTGAAATGGGTTGGATTCTGGATGGCATTAGCCATAGTATTTAATATCGGAATTCTGCTGATTGAGGGCCCTGCCAAAGCATCGCAATTCCTTGGCGGGTATGTTATTGAATTAAGTCTTAGTGTTGATAATCTGTTCCTATTCCTTATCTTATTTTCAAGTTTTGGAATAAAGCCTGCTTATCAGAGGCGAGTTTTAAACTACGGAATATTTGGAGCTATTGTTCTACGATTTATATTTATAGTTCTGGGAATAACTCTTGTTAACAAGATTCACTTCATTCTGTATATTTTCGGAGTAATATTGATAATCAGCGGTTTCAAGATGATGTTTGGTCACGAAAAACCTGTTGATCACAGGGATAATAAAGTACTAAAAATAATGGGTAAGTTTTTGCCAATGACAGACAAGATGCATGAAGAGAAATTCTTTATCGTAGAAAATGGTAAGAAATATGCAACTCCTCTGCTGGCGATACTTGTACTTATTGAATCCTCAGATATCCTTTTTGCCATTGATTCAATACCTGCTATTTTCTCAATATCTACTGACCCGTTTATAGTATATACCTCTAATATATTTGCAATTTTGGGACTCAGGAGCTTATATTTTGTTCTTGGGGCATTACAGGAAAGATTCAAATATGTTAAATATGGTGTTGCGCTCATACTTGTATTTACAGGTGTAAAACTTGGTATTTTATACTTTGACCTTGAAATACCGATAGTTGCCTCACTGCTTACAATATTTGCAATATTGGTAGGCAGCGTAATTTTCTCTGTATTTAAGTCGAAAGGCGAGGATAACAAGAAAAAAGAAGTTGAACTTAAAAAAGTAGACCTTTAAAAATGTATTAAATGGCCTAAGAAGCTTATGTAGCTCCTTAGGCCATTTTCATCAGCAGTCATGCTTATTTCCGCAACAGCACGCAATAATGAAAACAATAACAAGACCCCATATTACTCTTTCGTCGATACATTCACATCCACCAAAGAAACCTTTTTTGTTAGACATAGGTATACAACTCCCTCCAAAGATTAATGATAAACTTTTTAGCTTGGTAACTAAATGGCTAATAACATAGTATTCATTGCAGATAAATTGTGTTACACATCATTTAATAATTTGATTAGCATTATACGTTAAAGAAAATATAATGAAATATAAAACTCTTTAAGGTATACAGGAGGTATGTATGAGTTTAATTGGAAGAAAGAGGAGAAAGGGCAAAGCAGAAAACCTTCAGATTACAGCTCCTGAGAAAAGTCCAGTCATAAAAAAGCAACATATAAATTACAGCGAATATGAAGGACAGACGGTAACCGTATTTGTAAATTCAGGTGGAGGCGCCGGAAATGGGTTTACAGGGGTTTTGCTTCTACAAACTGATTTATACTTAAAACTGTTAATATTGCCGTCAGCACCGCCCCAATGCTCTTTAGGAAACGCTTGCTGCGCTAAGGATGTTAATTTATTGTTCTGCACTCTTTGTCCTTACAACCAATCAATAGGGACAATGGCTGAGATTCCTCTTGAAGCAGTAACTGCCTTTGTACATAATAGTATATGAAGCAATGGGTAAGTTATAATGTATCAGAAATTGAATATTGTGATACAATTACTATTAATATATTAAAATTACGTTAAAAAGGTAAATGTATGAATTTATGTGAAAAGTTTGATTTCCCCGAAAATGCGGGACATGTTATAAATAAGCTCAACGAAGCCGGATACGAAGCTTATTTTGTTGGAGGCTGTGTAAGAGATAGTATCCTTTGCAAGGCACCCTATGATTGGGACATAACAACAAATGCATTACCTGCCGATATAAAGCAATTATTTGACAAAACCTATGATACAGGGATAAAGCATGGTACAGTTACCGTTCTTTCAGGTGAAATGAGTCTTGAAGTTACAACCTACAGGATTGATGGAGATTACAAAGATTTTCGTCGCCCGGAAAAGGTTGAGTTTACATCCAGTCTTAAGGAAGATTTGGCAAGAAGGGATTTTACCATTAATGCTATGGCATATCATCCCGAACATGGTCTGGTTGACTTTTTCGGAGGGTTAAAGGATTTAAAAAAGCGGGTGATAAAAGCAGTTGGTGACCCGAAGCAGAGGTTCAGGGAAGATGCTTTGCGTATGCTGAGGGCAATAAGATTCAGTGCACAGTTGGGCTTTTCCATTGAAGAAGCTACATTTGAAGCTATAAAAAACAATTCGGCACTTATAGCCAATATCAGTAGTGAAAGGGTAAGGGATGAGCTGAATAAAACCTTGGTGTCACAGCATCCTTTGCATTTCAACTACCTCCACCAGACAGGGATATTGCCATATATTCTTCCTGAGTTTGAAAGATGCTACAAAACCGAACAGGTAAATCCTTATCATGTTTACAATGTAGCTGACCACACAATGTTTGCGGTAAAAAGTATTGATAATGACCATATCCTCAGGTGGACAATGCTTTTGCATGATGTGGGAAAACCACCAAGAAAAACAACTGATGCAAAAGGAATAGACCATTTCTACGGGCATCAGGCAGTAAGTAGTCAAATTGCGGAAAAAGTTCTTAATCGGTTGAGATTTGACAAGGAATCTATAAAAAAGATTGTTTTACTTGTAAAACACCATGATATGGATATAGAGGATAATCCGAAATCCATAAGGAAGGCAATAAATAAAATTGGTGATGAATTGTTTCCCCTATTGCTAAAGGTTCAGAAAGCTGATAAAATGGCTCAGAATCCGGATTTTCTTCCTGAGCGGATTATTAAGTGGATAAAAATAGAGAAAATTTATTCAGATATAAAAAGCGAACAGCAATGCTTGAATAAAAAGGACATGGCTGTTAACGGAGATGATTTGATACTGCTGATTGGAATGAAACCAGGCATAGAAATACGAGAAATGCTGGATTATTTATGCGATTGTGTATTGGAATGTCCGGAGCTTAATGAAAAACAAAAATTATTGGAACTTGCGAAGAAGCATATGAATTAGGGGAGCGATTATGTACGGTATTGGTACAATTGTAAATGCAGGCGCTGTAATAGTTGGGGGATTGGCAGGGACGCTGCTTAGAAATGGTATATCTGAAAGATACAAGAAGATTGTAATGCAGGCCATAGGTCTTTCGGTAGTTTTTATAGGTATATCGGGTACAATTAAGGAAATTGTAACTATAGTCGATGGCAATAAGTTGGACAGGCAGTATATAATGCTTATGATTTTCAGCTTGGTAATAGGTGGTCTGGTGGGTGAGTTCCTGAGAATAGAGAAAAGGCTTGAAAGCTTGGGAACATGGTTTCAAAAAAGGATTCCTGACAAAGGAGGTTCTTTTTCCGACGGCTTTGTGACTGCAAGTCTTGTTTTCTGTGTAGGTGCAATGGCTATAGTTGGGGCTTTGGAAGACGGCCTTTCCGGGAACCCTTCAACATTATTTGCAAAATCTATTCTTGACGGGGTTACATCTTTGGTATTTGCTTCAACACTAGGTATTGGAGTTGCGTTTTCGGCTATACCCGTATTAGTTTATCAGGGTGGAATAACTCTACTTTCG
The DNA here is from genome assembly GCF_029318685.1 of Ruminiclostridium papyrosolvens DSM 2782. Lineage (NCBI taxonomy): Bacteria > Bacillati > Bacillota > Clostridia > Eubacteriales > Oscillospiraceae > Ruminiclostridium > Ruminiclostridium papyrosolvens. Next base: position 3,458,819 of record NZ_CP119677.1, on the reverse strand, counting down.
GGAGTAATAAAACCATGGCTTTCAGATGCTGTAATTTCTCAGATGTCCCTTATAGGAGGAGTATTAATATTTGCAATAGGTATTAATCTTTTAGAGATAAAGAAGATAAAAGTAGGAAATTTACTTCCGGCTGTTTTTATACCTGTTTTTTACTACATAATAAAAATGCTTTTTATGTAGAAAAATTTACTTTTTTTCAATAAACGTGTTGACAAATCAATTGCTGCTAGGTATAATATCTCTTGCAGTCAGTGATGCGGGTTTAACTCAGCGGTAGAGTGTCACCTTGCCAAGGTGAAAGTCGCGAGTTCAAATCTCGTAACCCGCTCCACTATTTGCGGGTGTAGTTCAATGGTAGAACATCAGCCTTCCAAGCTGATTGCGTGGGTTCGATTCCCATCACCCGCTCCATTAAAACAATAAAGAGACTCAAACCTTATGGTTTGAGTCTCTTTATTGTTTTAGCTATTATTGTATACTCACATATTAAAACCAAGCGGAACTCAAGCGAGAGACACCCTCCACGATTTTTTCTTCTGACAAACTGCTGTATCCCATTAGAACCATATTATCGGAGTAATTCTGTACATTAATCCAATAATTTGATACAGGATAAACCTTGACCTTGACCTTTCGGGCAGCCTCTATAAGCTCTTGTTCCGACATACCATTATCTACTTCTAGTAGAATATGCAGACCGGCATTCTTGCCATGTACAGTTGTACGTTTACCCATCTGACTATTTAAGGTACTGATTAATGTATCATGCTTTCGTTTGTTAATTACCGATATTTTATTCAGAAACCTATTCCAATGTCCTTGCTCCATAAAGTGATACATGGTTTTCTGTTCAAGCCAAGGGATAGAGCAGTTACAATGTGAAAATTTGGATAGGTATATTTCTAACAATGTTTGAGGTAAAACAATGAAGCCCATCCTGAGGCCGGGGGCCAAGGCTTTTGAAAAGCTATTGATATAAATCACTCTGCCATTTTGGTCAAGTGAGTGAATGGAGGGAATAGGTCTGCTGTTATAACGTAGTTCGCTGTCATAATCGTCCTCGATAATGTATGCAGCGTTTTGGTTCGCCCAATCTAAAAGGTGAAGACGTTTATTAACAGGCATGACAATTCCGGTGGGAAACTGGTGTGATGGAGTAGTGTATAAAAGCTTTGCCTCTAATAATTTTAACTTGTCAGAATCAATACCCTCCCCTGTAAGGGGGACGGGGTTAAGCCTATAGCCGTTGTTGATAAAGGTCTCCCTTGCACTATCAAACCCCGGTTCTTCTACTGCAACAGTTTTTGTAGCAATTAATTTACAAATAAGGCTCACCGCAGACATTGCTCCGGAACAAAGAACAATCTGTTCCGGACTGCAAATAACACCTCTTGATTCATGAAGATATTTCATAATCTGAATTCGAAGTAACAAATCACCATTTTTTTCATTGTAATCTGTGAGTCCTCTAATTTCATCGGACAGCAATACATGATTAAGTAGTCTGCGCCAGATACGAAGAGGAAAGTTTGCAATATCCAATTTACCATATTGAAAATCAAACATTGCAGCCTCCGATGGCTGAACTTCTTCAGTATTGCTTGTGAAATCAAGCAGTTTAGTGTTTGGGCTTATCATATTGGGTATGTCTATCTTTTGCACTGTATAGCCGCTACCAACCTTGCCAAGAACATAGCCTTCAGAACAAAGCTGCTGATATGCACTGTCAACAGTGTTTCTGGCAACCATGAGAGTCTTCGCCATTGTTCTGATTGGTGGAAGCACGCTTCCTTCACATAAATCACCTGATACAATTTTATCTTTTATCTGTTGATAAATCTGTATATATAACGGTTTATATGAGTACTTGTCTATAATTAGCATCTGTTTACCTCTGAATTGTACCTATTTATATTTTAGTAATTGTCACTTTTAATAGTAACAATTTTACAGTATACTGCAAGAGAAAAATCAAGTTTTTAACAAGGAGGATACAAACAATGCAACACAGAATGAAAACCCACATGATGACCAAGGAAAAAATTGAGTATTTGCTGAATCGAACCACAACATGCAGTATTGCTACATTGAATGCGGATGGAACACCTTATGTTACTCCAATGCACCATATCTTTCACAATGGTTACATATATATGCATGGCCTGCCCAAAGGCACAAAGATTGACAATATCAAAGCAAACCCCCGAGTAAGTATTACTGCCTATGAGATGGACAGCTTACTGCTAGATCCGAAGGGCAATGCCTGTGATACCAACACAAAATATCAAAGTGTAATTATTTCGGGTGTGGCTGCCATAATTACAGAGGTTGATTATAAAAGAGAAATTCTGATGGAGATAGTAAAAAAATACACACCACAGTTGTCGGACACTGTTTTGCCGGAAAATATGGTTGCAGGAACAGCGGTTATTAAAGTACAGATATTAGATATTACAGGAAAATACTATGGTTGATGATTTACAATAGTTAAGCAAGAGTTTCTTGCGGCTCAGCTTAGGATATTTTACCGTCGCTCACATTCATCGTCCATGATTCATTGTGTCGCTAAAACCTACCTCGTGCAGGTTTTTTGGTAAAATATCCCACTTCGCCGATAAACAAATGCAAATATCTTTAACCAAGCTTCCATTGATATAATTTATACTCCTTAAGTACAGGAGAAAGATAAAAATTAATTTTAAGACAACTCCTTTTTCATGTAGTTTCACATGTAATAATCTTATAGGAGCTACTTCAGCGAGAAAATCATAAAAATCCGAATGAAGGCAATCCATATTCTATAAAATAATATATAGGATTTTTTTGCTTTTGTGGGTATAAGAGAGGTTGAATGAGAATACATTGGTGAAAACATACGGTCAAGGCACAGTTTTGCTACAGCCCATTTCCTTTTTATCTCCATTATAATATAATAATAAGGTATGTATCAAAAACAAAATAACAGGTGTATTGTGTTAGTATAATATACAATGAATTGAGGTGTTTCAGATGTTTTCTGTAACCATAAGAGAGATAATGGAAGAGTTTCAGCTCGAAGAATTAACCGGAACCCCGGACTACGAGAATGTGGAAATCTCATCAGCCGATGTTAACAGGCCGGGATTACAGCTTGCAGGATATATGGAATATTTTGGAACGGACAGAATGCAAATAATAGGTAAAGGTGAAACTGCCTACCTGATGCAGCTGACAGAGGAAGAACGGTATAAGAGACTGGAAAACTTCTTTAAATGCGGGTTTCCGTGTATGGTTGTAGCAAGAGGATTAGGGGTTTTCCCTGAAATGATAGAAGTAGGCCGTAAATATAAAATTCCGGTTTTAAGGACTGATGATGTAACATCCAGATTTATGAGTGGTGTTATAAGATATCTGAATCTTCAGCTTGCACCAAGAACAAGCATGCATGGCGTTCTTGTAGAAGTATACGGCGAAGGTATACTGATACTGGGAGAAAGCGGAGTTGGAAAAAGTGAAATAGCTCTGGAACTTGTAAAAAGGGGACACAGGCTTGTAGCTGACGATAATGTTGAAGTCAGAAAGGTTTCGGATAAGACCCTTGTAGGTACTGCTCCTGACATAATACGTCACTTTATAGAGATAAGAGGTATCGGTATTCTTGATGTAAAAAACCTCTATGGTGTAGGCTCTGTTAAAATGACAGAGAATATAAACCTAGTAATAAAGCTGGAACATTGGAACGATAAGAAAATATATGACAGACTTGGCCTTGAAGATGAATTTACCGAAATATTAGGTCTTGCAGTTCCCTGTCTTAATATCCCGGTGAGTCCCGGAAGAAATCTGGCAATTATAGTTGAGGTAGCTGCCATGAACAACAGGCAGAAGAAAATGGGATACAATGCTGCAAAAGCACTTAGCGAAAGAGTACTGGGAAATATAAATAAAGATATATAAATACAATTAAAACCCGGTTGGGGAGGTAGGATTATTGAATATAGTTGTTGATACGCACACACATACAGTTTCAAGCGGACACGCATACAGTACAGTACAGGAAAACGCAAAAGAAGCCTACGCAAATGGAATTAGCATGATTAATATTTCAGACCACGGCCCTGCGATGAAGGGAGCTCCATTTCTATATCATTTCGGGAATCTTCGAGTCATACCGGATATATTGTATGGGGTAAGGATTATTCGTGGAGTAGAAGCTAATATAACAGATTATAATGGTACGGTTGATATGCCGGAGAGATACTTAAAAATGTTGGAGCTGGTTCTGGCCAGCTTTCATGATATCTGTATAGAACCGTCTACCGTTGAAAATCATACCAATGCAGCTATTGAAATATTGAAAAATCCATATATAGATATCTTTGCTCATCCCGGAAATCCCCAATTCCAGATAGACATTGAGAAGGTGGTTAAAACCGCCAGGGATTACAATAAACTTATTGAGCTGAACAATCATTCCTTTAATGTTCGTAAGGGAAGTGAAGATAATTGCTGGGAAATAGCCAGAATGTGTAAAAAATATGGTGTAAGGATAACAACAGGGACTGATTCACACATTAGCTTTAGTATTGGCAGATTTGATAATGTCATGAAGATTTTAAAAGAAGTGGAGATGCCGGAAGAACTGGTTATTACTACTTCTGTTGAGAAGATGGAAAATTATTTGTCTGAAAGGAAAAAACGTATTGAGAAATAGATATTCCAGTGAAGGAGGAATGGGTTATATTACAGAATGAGGAGTTTGTGCAGAAGCTGGTTTATGTTGCCGGAAAGGACGGAGTGTCAGTTAATGAACCTATGGCTAATCATACCTCCTTTAAAATAGGCGGTCCTGCTGATATAATGACTTACCCGGGAAACAGCAATCAATTAGTGAATATAGTAAAAGAGTGCGTGAAATCCAATATTCCATATATGGTTATGGGAAATGGTACTAATCTTCTGGTGTCAGACAAGGGAATCAGGGGTGTTGTAATTAAAATATATGACAATCTGGCAGCCTTTAAGGTTGACAATGATACAATCGAGCTTGAAGCAGGAATGCTTGTTTCAAAGGCTTCTAAGCTGGCACTTGAATATTCACTTACAGGGCTGGAGTTTGCAGAAGGTATTCCCGGCACTGTGGGAGGGGCAGTAACCATGAATGCAGGAGCCTATATCGGTGAAATGTGTATGGTAGTTCACCAGACCGAGTATATGGATGGAGAAGGAAATATCATAACTATAACCGGGGATGAACATTGCTTTTCATATAGAAGCAGTATCATACAGAAATCCAAGGGGATAGTTCTTAAAACAAGATTAAAACTTCAAAAGGGTGACAGTGTAAATATAAAGGAAAAAATGGATGAGTTCAATTTTAAGAGAAGGGATAAGCAGCCTTTGGAATGGCCCAGTGCAGGTAGTGTCTTCAAAAGACCACAGGGATATTTTGTGGGCAAGCTTATTGATGATTGCGGACTCAGAGGATACGGAATTGGCGGGGCACAGATATCAGACAAACACAGCGGCTTTATTATAAATCGTGGAGGCGCTACATGCAGTGATGTTTTAGCCTTGATAAAGCATATACAAACTACTGTTGATGAGAGGTTTGGAGTTCAGTTAGAGCCTGAACTAAGGATTATAGGAGACTTTAACTGATAAAGAATACACATACAAAAGATTTGGGGGATTAGGATGAGATTTGTAATAGTTACGGGAATGTCAGGTGCGGGCAAAAGCCTTGTTACCAATTATTTGGAGGATATAGGATTTTTCTGCGTTGATAACCTTCCTCCGGCACTGATTCCCAAATTTGCCGAAATCAGTGCCCAGAGCGAGGGGAAAATGGAAAAAATTGCTCTGGTTATAGATATCAGAGGCGGTGAACTTTTACACGACCTTTTCCCTGCTTTGGCAGAGGTCAAAGAATCCGGTTTCAGCTACGAAATACTTTTCCTTGAAGCAGATGACGATGTTCTTGTAAAAAGATATAAGGAGAGCAGAAGACAGCATCCTTTAGCACCTGAAGGTCGTCTTATTAAGGGAATCAGGGAAGAAAGAAAGGCCCTTCAGACCATAAAATCAAATGCAAACTATATAATAGATACATCAACTCTTGTAACCAGACAACTTAAACAGGAGATAAACGGCATATTCTTGGAAGGCAAGACTTTCAAGGGAATAGTAATCAATGTGGTATCCTTTGGTTTTAAATACGGGATTCCAACAGACTGCGACCTTGTTTTTGATGTCAGGTTTATACCTAATCCATATTATATAGCTCCAATGAAGAAGCAAACAGGAAAAGACCTGATGGTTAAAGAATTCGTACTAAATGCTTCGGAAACAAAGGAGTTTATATCCAGGCTGGATGATATGCTGGATTTCTTAATTCCAAATTACATAAAAGAGGGAAAATCCCAGCTGGACATCGGAATAGGTTGTACGGGAGGAAGACACAGGTCTGTTGCAATAGCAGATGAAATATATAGAAGGCTGGAAGAAAAATTACATAGGGTTGTAATTGAACACAGGGATATTGAGAAAGATGGTAAAGGGGTTGGAAAATGAGTCGTTTCAGTTGGATGAAGCCTGGTGCCAGAATCAAAAGGTGGATAGTACTGCTTTCGGCAGGTATAGCCTTAATATGCTTCAGTATACTATTTACCATTTATAATTACGGTAAGGGAGTCCCGTACATTATTGAAATGGCTACTTTGGCGTTTTTGGGTCTTGTCGGTGTTTTTGCAGCGTTCAAACTTCTTGTGAAAACATTTACAGGTAAATCAATGAACGGACAGGATATAAGCAGCCTTCTCCATGAAAAGAAAATATCTGTCAAGGGTCCTAAGGTAGTGGCAATAGGAGGCGGTACAGGCCTTTCTACCATGTTGAGAGGACTTAAACAGTATTCGTCAAATCTTACTGCATTAGTTACCGTAGCAGACGATGGAGGCGGTTCAGGGGTATTACGTGAAGACCTTGGTATGTTGCCTCCGGGTGATATACGAAACTGTATACTTGCCTTGGCAGATACGGAGCCTATAATGCAAAAACTCCTTCAATACAGATTTCAGGATGGAATGTTAAAAGGACAGAGCTTTGGAAACCTGTTTCTGGCTGCTATGGATGGTATTTCTGACAGCTTTGAAGAGGCTGTTAAAAAAATGAGCGATGTTCTGGCGGTAACAGGAACAGTATTGCCTATTACACTGGAAGATGTCAGGTTATGTGCCGAAACAGACAATGGAAACACAATTCTTGGGGAGTTTAACATAGGCCACAGAAGTGACGGCGATAAATCAAGAATAAACCGTGTTTTTCTCAATCACAACAAGGTTAAGCCCTTGAATGAAGCAATTGAAGCCATCATGGAAGCGGATATTGTTGTGTTGGGCCCCGGAAGCCTTTATACAAGCATAATACCAAATCTTTTGGTTGATGGTGTATGTGATGCACTGGGAAAAACAAGGGCTGTTATAGTATATGTTTGTAATGTAATGACACAGCCGGGTGAAACTCAAGGCTACAAATTAAGTGATCATATAAAGGCGATTGAAAAACACTCTCACAGGGGGTTGATTGATTACTGTATAGTAAATACATCCACGATTCCTGAAGAAATGGCAGAAAGATATAGAAACGACGGAGCTGAGCTTGTCAAGGTTGACTTTGACGTAGTAAAGAAAATGGGTATTGAGATAATTACCGGAGATTTTAAGAGTATTAATAATGGTTTTGTAAGGCATGACTCCAACAAGCTGTCAAAAAAGATTATGGAACTGGTAACTGAGCTTGTTCTGGCAAATGACGGAGACAGAATACTTGACTATTATTATGCAAAAGATAAAATAAATAAAATCGGAGGCTGATAACATGGACTTTGGAAAAAGCAGTTGGTACAGCTACCAGCAAGGCTGTCAAAGAGAATGGTTACTCACAAACGGCATCGGAGGTTACTCTTCCTTGTCTTTGATATGTTCCAATAACAGAAGATACCACGGTTTACTGGTTTCTGTATCAGTACCTCCCACCAAAAGGCAGCTTTTTCTCTCCAACATTCTCGAAAACATGAGCTTTGAAGATGGAGATACCGTATCTTTCAGCTCCTTTCAAACAGGCAGTGGTTACATAAATAACGGGTATACACATCTGCAAAGGGTTGAATACAATTTTCTTCCGGAATTTGTATTTTCCTATAAAGATATTTTTATTAAAAAGAAAATATCAATGAAGCAGGGCGATAACACAGTAATTGTTCAGTATGAGGTGCGAAACGGACATAAAGAAGCGGTGTTCAAGCTTACTCCCCTTATAAACAACAGAGACCATCATCATACCAGTAAAAGCAGTCATTTTAAATTCAGCTTAAAACATGAAGCAAATGTAATCCGTATATCAGGAGATGGAGAATCGGAAATCAGGTTTCTGGTTGATGGCGGAGAATTTAAAAGCTATAATGACTGCTTTTTTTATGACATGCTTTATGAGGTTGAGAGAGAACGAGGGTTGGACTGTACAGAAGACCATTTTATACCGGGCTGCTACAGTATAAAAATTAAACCATGGGAAACAAAAACAGTTTCTTTTATTGCAACAATTGAAACCTATGACTTAGAGGGTATAAATGCCACAGAGGTTATTCAATCCCAAGAAGAACGGTTAAAAGAGCTTCTGGACAGGGCAGGTCTTCAAAATCAGTTATGCAGAAGATTGGTACTTGCTGCTGATAGCTTCATAGTATACAGAGAATCAACAAAATCAAAGACTGTAATAGCCGGGTATCCATGGTTTACAGATTGGGGTCGGGATACAATGATTGCCTTTAGCGGACTTACATTGGCAACGGGCAGATATGAGGATGCAAAGGATATATTGCTGACATTCTCAAAATATGTTAACTATGGACTTATACCAAATATGTTTCCCGATGACGGGAACGAACCGGCGTATAACAGTGTAGATGCTGCTTTGTGGTATTTTGAGGCAGTTAACAGCTATATTTCTTATACGAAGGACAGTGATTTTATTCAGAATAATATATACGGCTGTCTCAAGGATATATGCAGCGGATTTATAAACGGAACCATCTATGACATTAAAATGACGGAGGATGGCCTCGTAACGGCAGGCAGCGAAAATACACAGCTGACATGGATGGATGCAAAGGTAGGAGACTGGGTAGTCACACCCCGTCATGGAAAAGCCGTAGAAATAAATGCCTTGTGGTATAACGCTTTAATGATTATGTCCTCCCTTGCAGAAAGATTCGGTGATATTGACAGCTATTCTGCTATAGCCTCCAAAACCAAGGAGTCCTTTCAGAAGGAGTTCTGGAATGAAAAGGATGAGTGTTTGTATGATGTAATTAATTCTGGCGGTAAAGATGCAGATATCAGGCCAAATCAGATTCTTGCCATAGGACTTACTTATCCCGTTGTTGACGGACAAAGGGCTGAGAAAATATTGAATAAGGTGTGGGAAGAGCTATACACTCCTTATGGACTCAGGTCATTATCCCGTAATAACAGTGGATACAAAGGAGTTTACTGCGGAACCCAGCTTGAAAGAGACGGTGCATACCATCAGGGTACAGTCTGGACATGGCCTTTGGGAAGGTTTATAAAAGCATACATTCACATAAATGGCGGAACAGAACAGGCTCGGCGAAATGCCCTGGAATTTGTATACCCGTTTTTGGAACATGTTAAAGATGGAGGATTGGGCAGTATTTCTGAAATATTTGACGGGGACAATCCACACTATCCCAGAGGATGCTTTGCACAGGCTTGGAGTGTTTCTGAGATACTGAGGGCTGCTGTTGAAGACATAGGTATTGACCAGCTTGGATAAAGAAATAAATTATTAGTGTGCGGGAGTGTTGTTAAGTGTCTTTTTCAACTGTAGTAAAAGATGAGCTTTGCAGGATTGAGCTGCATGAGGAATGTTGCATGAAATCCGAAATTTTAGGGGTTATTCTTACAGGTAACCTTTTTTCCCATGAAAAAGTATTAAGAAATACAAAAGTGGTTACTGAGAACGCTGCTTTTGCCAGGAGAATATATTCAATATTCCGTAGAATATACGGTATATGCCCGGAGGTTGCTATCAGAAGAAGCAGTAAACTCAAAAAGCATATATCGTATTCTCTTACTCTGGTACCGAACCAGATGATAAACAGGATACTGTATGACTTTGGAATCAGCGCTTTTTCCGGAGAAGAATATATTCCAACTGCAAGTACACTTGAAAAGGTATGTTGCAGAAAGAGTTTTTTGAGAGCTGCTTTTCTTTCGGGAGGTTCAATAAGCGACCCTGAAAAGACGTATCATCTGGAAATAGCAACTCACAATAATATGTCTGCTGAAATAATAAAAGATTTGTTAAATGATTATGATATAAACACAAAGATAATCAAACGCAAAGGCAGCTTTGTGGCTTATATAAAAGAAGGTGAGCAGATAGTGGATTTCCTTAATATCATTGGTGCTCACACAGCTCTCATGGAGCTGGAAAACGTAAGAATATTAAAAGATATGAGGAACAGCGTAAACAGGATTGTAAACTGCGAAACTGCGAATCTTGAGAAAACCGTAAACGCTTCCATCAGACAAATAGAAAATATAAAGTATATTCAATCCACAATAGGAATAGACAAGCTCCCCGAGAACCTTGCAGAGATAGCAGAAGCAAGGCTGGAATTCAGCGATGCCAGCCTCAAAGAGCTTGGAGAAATGCTTCACCCCAAGCTTGGAAAATCAGGCGTAAACCACAGGCTGAGAAAGCTGGATGAAATTGCTGACGAAATTAGAAAAAATAATGAAAGGTAAATTCAGGGAAATATAGAATTGATACTGTGAATAAATAAATAGGAGGAAACAGGTTTGGATGTTAAACTTTCAAAAAAAGGGACAACCCTTGTTGTTAGAATAATGGAAGATATGGACCATCATTCGGCACAGTATCTCAGACAAAAGATAGACAATGAAATTACCAAGGCAACTATAAAAAATATCGTATTTGATTTTACAAATGTAAACTTCATGGACAGCTCCGGTATAGGTGTTGTTGTAGGTAGGTACAAAAATGTATGCAAGTTGAACGGCAAGGCGGCTATAGTAAATGCAAATCCAAAAGTATTGCAAATATTTGAGATGTCTGGCGTATTAAAGATTATTCCTGTGTACAACAGTTTGGATACAGCTATTTCAAGCATGTGCGGTTAATATTGTAACATCATGTTAAAGAGAGTGAGGAAGAAAAATGCAACTGGTTAATGAGATGAAGCTTGAATTTATGAGTAAATCCAATAATGAATCCTTTGGAAGAGTTGTTGCTGCGGCATTTGCGTCTCAGCTTGACCCTACTGTAGAGGAACTGGCGGATATAAAAACGGCTGTTTCCGAGGCTGTGACAAATGCCATAATACATGGCTATGAAGATTCGTCAGGAACAGTAGAAATGATTTGCAGACTATATGACGAAGGTATTTTGATAATCATATCAGATAAAGGAAAAGGGATAGAAGACATTGAGCAGGCACGCCAGCCTCTTTACACTTCAAAGCCGGACATGGAACGCTCAGGAATGGGTTTTACAGTTATGGAGAGTTTTATGGACAGCGTCGAAATAGTTTCTGAACCCAACATGGGTACAACTGTCACAATGTTTAAAAAATTAAAATCTTAGTTATTATTTAAGATAAAAAATAATTCCGGGGGTTGGAGTTTTTTACTTTCATATGTAAATAATTAGAACTTATGTATAAAAATATAAATTACAGCCAATAATTAGATTATATAAGATTTCATTCCCCAAGAAATAAGATACGGCCTGCGACAGGCAAAATTTGTGACAGAAAGGTTTAGGCAGAAAATATGAAGGAAACATCAGATGATGCTGTTTTAACTCTTATAATAAAGGCCAAGGCTGGCGACAAACAAGCCCAATCCGTTCTCGTTGAAAGGAATGTAGGCCTTGTATGGAGCATTGTTAAGAGATTTCAAAACAGAGGATATGAAGTTGACGATTTATTTCAAATAGGAAGCATTGGATTAATCAAAGCTATAAACAAGTTTGATACATCTTATGATGTCAAATTTTCTACATATGCTGTTCCTATGATAATCGGTGAAATAAAAAGATTTATCAGAGATGACGGAATAATAAAAGTAAGCAGATCTCTCAAGGAGATTTCCTCTAAAGCACGTATAACCAAGGAGATTATGAGCAAAGAACTTGGTAGAGAGCCTACGATTAATGAAATAGCACAGCGTATGAATATTTCACCTGAAGAACTTGTCATGGCAATTGAAGCCGGATGTACTCCGGAGTCTCTGTACAGTACTATAGGAGATGGAGACAATTCGCCCATTCTGCTTATAGACAGAATAGATGCAGCCGACAATAACTGCGAAGTAGATCTTATTGACAAAATAGCCATACGTCAAATACTGGATACACTTGATACCAGAGAGAGACAGATAATCATATTAAGATATTTCAAGGAAAAGACACAGGTGCAGATAGCAAAACTACTGGGGATTTCTCAGGTACAAGTTTCCAGAATTGAAAAGAAGATACTGAGAGATATTAAATCTAAAATGATTGCAAACAATAATTAAAGTCAAGGGTTTATACATCATAAGAGGTGGCATTTTGATATGATTAACAACTTTAAAACAGGGAAAATTGCTTTCTTAAAAACCAAAGCTATTATTGCAGTCATAGCTGCTTTGATTTTGGGAGCTATCATAATTGTGTTGCTACTCACGGGTTTCCCGTCATCAAAAAAAGTACACAACAAGGGCGTTTATGTATTAAACCAAGGTCTTATTGAATTAAGATTGTAACATAAAAAAAATTTACCATAATAAATAGAATGAAAATGCAAAGTATATTAATTATAACAAATTGCATTTTCATTTTTTTATGTTCATATGGGAGGTCTTTTATGAAAAAGAGTTTTACCAAGGATCAATACTCAAAATACGTTGAAGAAGTCTCGCCGAAATCTAAAATTTTTACAAATGTTTTAAAGGCTTTTCTGGTTGGAGGTATTATATGTGATATTGGACAGCTATTTATTAATTTACTGAAAAATAGAGGTTTGGACAATGATGCGGTATCCGCCATAACCAGTATTATAATGATTTTTTTGGCAGCACTTTTAACGGGACTTAACGTTTATGATGAAATAGGCAAGTTTGCCGGAGCAGGCTCCATAGTACCAATTACGGGATTTGCAAACTCAGTAGTATCCCCTGCTATGGAATTTAAGTCCGAAGGATATGTCCTTGGGATGGGCGCAAAAATGTTTATTGTTGCCGGGCCTGTAATAGTATACGGAATTTGTACATCAATAATCGCAGGTATTATACACTACCTTATTTCTTAATAACCGAAAACAAAAAAATAGCTGTGGCTAAAGGAGGCTGACAAAATAAACATGGCAGAAAAGCATATCGGAAGGCAAACTGTATTCTTAAAAAACCCACCTTCCATTAAGGCAACGGCATCATTTGTTGGGCCAAAGGAAGGTAAGGGCCCTTTAAAAAACGATTTTGATTTTATTATTCCCGATGAATTATGGGGAGAAGACAGTTGGGAGAAAGCTGAAAGCAAGCTTGTAAGAGAGGTTTTTGCAAAAGTTATTCAGAAGGCAAAACTCACAAATGATCAAATAGATTATGTTTTGGCAGGAGACCTTTTGAACCAGTGCATTGCAGCAAGCTATGGACTTAGAGAAACTGAAGTTCCATTTTTTGGCTTGTATGGAGCGTGTTCAACCATGGCTGAATCAATGAGTATTGGAAGTTTGTTGGTTGACGGAGGCTTTGCGGAAAACATAGTCTGTATGACTTCCAGCCATTTTTGCTCGGCTGAAAGACAGTTCAGGTTTCCTCTTGAATTGGGAAGTCAGAGAACTCCCACTGCACAGTGGACTGTAACGGGCTCAGGCTCGGTAGTACTGTCTGCGAATGGTGCAGGTCCATATATAAAGCATATTACAACCGGGAAAATTAATGATTTGGGCATAAAAGACGCAAATAATATGGGAGCGGCTATGGCTCCGGCAGCAGCAGATACCATATTCGCTCATTTTAAGGATACAGGACTTCAGCCTGATTATTATGATCTTATTGTAACAGGTGATTTAGGCAAGGTGGGAAAGCAAATTTGTCAGGAAATGCTGAAGGACAACGGGCTTAATATAGAATCCAGATTCAATGACTGCGGAGTAATGATATTTGACGGAGAAACCCAGGACACACATGCGGGAGGCAGCGGATGTGCATGTTCGGCAACGGTGCTTGCAGGGCATATATACAAGCAGCTGATTCAAGGGAACTTAAAGAGAGTGCTTTTTGTTGCTACAGGGGCATTAATGAGTCCCATAAGTTCTCAGCAAAAGGAATCTATACCGGGTATTGCACACGCGGTGGCTATTCACAGAACACTAAACTGATGAGGTGAAATAATGACTTACTTAAATGCTTTTATAGTCGGTGGGATAATTTGCGCCATCGGTCAAATATTGATAGACAAAACAAAATTAACATCTGCACGGATATTGGTTGTTTATGTTGTAGCAGGAGTAGTATTGGCGTCCCTTGGGATATATCAAAAAATAGTTGATATAGGAGGGGCAGGTGCCACTATTCCCTTAACCGGATTTGGATATAGTCTGGCAAAAGGGGTATTCAGGGATGTGGATGAAACAGGACTGCTGGGAGCATTTACGGGAGGATTTAAAGCAGGTGCTGCAGGACTTGCCGCTGCTGTATTTTTCGGGTTCATGATGGCTGCAATATTTAAACCAAAAGCAAAAAAATAAACAAGTTAGAAGAATATTTAAGGTCAAGGCTAAAGTAATTGGTTAGTTTTGATGAACTAAATATTCTTCTTTTTTTACTTTTTAAAAAAATATATGGAATTTTACCTTAAAATTGTTTATAATTGAAGAAGATTTTTTTATACTCATCAACGATATTTGGAATGTAGAAGAACAATACATATAAACAAGGTGGATGAATTATGAATATAGAGTATATAAACCCATTTATTGAAGCAAGTCAGACAGTTCTTAAACAAGTTGTGAACGTTGATGCTAGGTTGGGAAAAGTGTTTTTGAAAAATTCTCCTTATCAAGGAGAATCTATACTTATAATTGTGGGAATTACTGGTAAAATTCGTGGACAAGCCATTTTTACGATGTCCAAGGGAGTAGCGTTTAAAATTGCTTCAGCTATGATGATGGGTATGCCGGTTGACGAATTAAATGAAATAGCAAAGAGTGCATTGTCCGAGCTCACAAATATGATATTGGGCAATACAGCCACTTTACTTTATAATAAAGGAATCGGTATAGAAATTACTCCTCCTTCATTGCTGCTTGGTGAAAATTTGCAAATTTCCCAGTCTAAAATGAAGACAATATGTATACCTTTATATCTGTCGGATAATGAGATTCTTGAAATTGATATATCCGTTCAGGATTGAGAAATTATAAGTAAAATGATAAAGTAAAATAAACATACAATAAAAAGATGGTTACTAACCATCTTTTTATTGTATGTTTATTTTAGTAGATTCTTTGATATGTTACTGAAAGGACTGTGATTAAATATGGCATTTAATATAGTACTGGTAGAACCCGAAATTCCACAGAATACAGGAAATATAGTGAGAACCTGTGCAGCAACGGGAACTGTGCTGCATCTTGTGGGGCCTCTTGGATTTTCAATAGAAGATAAATATCTTAAAAGAGCCGGGCTTGATTACTGGGATGAGGCAGATGTGAGGTATTACAACAACATTAACGAGTTTTTTGAAAAGTTTCCGGGAAAAACCTTTTATTATTCAACCACTAAAGCAGTAAATAACTACTGTGACGTACAGTTTGAAGATGACAGTTTTATTCTGTTCGGAAAAGAAACAGCAGGCCTTCCCGAGGAACTGTTGAGAGATAATAAGGAGTATTGCATAAGAATACCTATGAAAAAAGGCATCAGGTCCCTAAATCTCTCAAATTCAGTTGCAATTGTTTTATATGAAGCTCTAAGACAGCAGAATTTTAAAGAAATGAGACTCGAAGGACATATGGTAAAATACGAGTGGTAAAAATATTATGGTGTTTAATTTCAAAAAATGGGTATATTAAAAAAGTATAATAAAAAAGTACGGACTAAGAGAGGGTTAAAATGGTTAATAGAACCAGACTTGTTGATGAATTTTTGGAATTGGTCAAAATAGACAGTTTATCGCTAAAAGAAAGGCAAATGTGCGATTTACTGAAGCAAAAGCTTGAAAATATGGGATATATGCCTGTGGAGGACAATGCAGGAGAGAAAATCGGAGGAAACAGCGGAAATATAGTGTGCACCGTTAAGGGAAACAAGAAGGTTCCTGCTATTATGCTGGGGGCACATATGGACACTGTAGTTCCCGGAATAGGTAAAAAAGCCATTGTGGACGGAGATATAATCAAAACCGATGGATTAACAATTCTGGGAGGAGATGATGCTTCCGGAATAGCAATTATACTGGAGACATTGAAGATTCTCAAAGAAGAAAACATTCCTCACGGTGATATACAGATAGTATTTACTGTAGCTGAAGAAATCGGATTACTTGGAGCAAAAAATCTGGACTACAGCAAAATACAAGCAAAATACGGATTTATTCTGGACAGCGACGGGAGAATAGGCTGTGCAGCCGTAAAAGCTCCTTCACACAACAAGATAAACGCAGTAATAAAAGGTAAAGCAGCTCATGCAGGTATGGAGCCTGAAAACGGAATAAGCGCATTTACAATTATGGCACATGCTATAACAAACATGAAACTTGGAAGAATTGACGAGGAAACAACGGCAAACATTGGTATAATTCATGGCGGAACAGCTACAAACATTGTATGTGACAGGGTTGAGCTTGAAGGGGAAGCCAGAAGCAGACAGCAGAATAAGCTGCAGGCCCAGACTGAGCATATAAGGGACTGTTTTGTACAGGCGGCAGAAAAGTTTGGAGGACAGGTTGATTTTGACTATGAAATGGAATATCCTGCATACGATTTACCGGCGGATTCAGCAGTTTTGGGTATAATGAAGTCAGCCGCAGAAGACTGTGGTATTGTGTTTGAGACAGTAGTTACCGGAGGCGGCAGCGACACAAATATTATTAATTCAAAAGGAATTGAAGCTGTTGATATGAGCATTGGAATGACCAATGTACACAGTGTTAAAGAACAGATATCAATAAAGGATATGATAGATGCCACTACTTATCTTATTGCAATTATACAAAACGTCAAATAACTGACAAACAGGCAGCTAACAGGGGGATATATATGTTGCAAACTATTTTAATAGATAAGGAAATATCTATTAACGACAAGGAATGTTTCGATAAATACTTTGAAACATCCCATGTCCTTGCATCTGAAATGAATTTTACAAACTTTTTCATGTGGAAGGACCACTATAAAATAAGATTCGGAATAATATATGAGTTTTTATGCATAATGTCAGTAAGAGATGAGTCGAAACCTTTTTGTTTCTTCCCGGTAGGAGATTACAAAAAAGGAGAAGACTTAAAAAAGACTATATACGCAATAAAGGATTACTTTGACCAAGAGGGGTGGAATTTAATATTCTCAAGAGTTACCAAACAACAAAAGGAAATTCTTGATGAAATTGGAATCGCATATAACGCAATAGAGGATAGAGACAATGCGGATTATGTATACACCGTAAAAAGTTTATCAACATTGGCCGGTAAGAAGCTTGACGGTAAGAGGAACCATATTAACAAGTTTAAGAAACTTTATAGCTATGAGTATGAAGAAATAACACCTGCTAATATACAGGACTGCAAAAATATAGTAGAAAAATGGTACCAACTGAGGGAACAATCAGGTGACGAAAGTCTTTCCAATGAAAGAATTGCAAACAATAAACTCCTGGATAATTACGAAATACTTGGTTTAAAGGGCGGATTAATCAGAGTTAACGGTAAAACAGAGGCTTTTACGGTCGGAGAACAGCTTAATAAAAATACCGCAGTAATTCATGTTGAAAAGGCAAACGCTGAAATTCACGGCATTTACACAGTGATAAATCAGCAGTTTATAAACAATGAATGGCTTCATTTGGAGTATGTAAACAGGGAACAGGATATGGGAATTGCGGGGTTAAGAAAGGCCAAATTATCCTATAATCCTGATCACTTGATAGAAAAATACACAATAGAAGTTTGTTAAATATTTATTAAATTAAGCGTATATACTATTGAAAATGTTTTTGAAATATTATAGAATTATTTTGGTTTAGGAAAAGGAAACCAATTGTTTTGTCGATAAGCATTAATTTGCTTGACTTAATTAATAAAAAAACTTAGGAGGTAACACCAATGGCAGTAAAAATGGGTATTAATGGTTTTGGACGTATTGGACGTCTTGTTTTCAGGGCTGCAATAAACAACCCTAATGTAGAAGTAAAGGGAATCAATGATCCATTCATCGATCTCGAGTACATGAAATATATGCTTACTTACGACACAGTTCATGGTAAATTTGAAGGAACTGTTGATGTAAAAGATGGCAAATTAGTTGTTAACGGTAAAGAAATCGCAGTATTTGCAGAAAAAGATCCGACAGCTATAGCTTGGGGAGCTTGCGGTGCTGATTACGTTGTTGAATCAACAGGTGTATTCACTACTACTGAAAAAGCTTCAGCTCACATCAAGGGTGGAGCAAAGAAAGTTGTTATCAGTGCTCCTTCTGCTGACGCTCCAATGTTCGTAATGGGCGTTAACGATGACAAGTACACTAAGGACATGACAGTTGTATCAAACGCTTCATGTACTACTAACTGCTTGGCTCCTTTAGCAAAGGTTATCAACGACAACTTCGGTATAGTAGAAGGTCTTATGACTACAGTTCATGCTGCTACTAACACTCAGAAGACTGTTGATGCTCCTTCAATGAAAGACTGGAGAGGCGGAAGATCAATCCTCGGAAACATCATTCCTTCATCAACCGGTGCTGCAAAAGCAGTTGGAAAGGTTATTCCAGAATTGAACGGAAAATTAACTGGTATGGCTTTCAGAGTTCCTACAGCTGACGTTTCAGTTGTTGACCTCACAGTTCGTCTTGAAAAATCAGCTACTTACGAAGAAATCAAAGCAGCTGTTAAGACTGCTTCAGAAACTAACCTCAAGGGTATCCTCGGATACACTGAAGATTCAGTTGTTTCAACTGACTTCGTTCATGATGCACGTACTTCAATCTTCGATGCAGGCGCTGGTATCGCATTGAACGGAAACTTCGTTAAGTTAGTATCATGGTATGATAATGAATGGGGTTATTCAAACAAAGTTGTTAACCTTATCCAACACATGGCTGAAGTTGACGCTAAATAATTAAAGTTTTAATATATACAGCACTGTACTTAGATGTGATAAATCCATCTAAGTACAGTGCTGTTTTATTATGGGCTTTAGCCTGTTGAGCATTAGGCGAGTTTCTCGCAAGAGAAATGAGTCATGCGAAACAATAAACCACCTGCTATGCGGGTGGCGACAAAAAGTTATACAAAAAAATCACCTAACCGTTAAAATAGAGTTGTTCAAGCTACTAGTTTAACTAAAGAAAGGTGATTTCAATGGCAATAAAACAAAATAATTTAGCACATACCAAATGGATGTGTAAGTATCATATTGTGTTCACTCCAAAGTATAGACGAAAAGTAATTTATAATCAATACAAGCAAAGTATAAGAGAAATATTAAAGAGACTGTGCAATTACAAGGGAGTTGAAATAATAGAAGGGCATCTAATGCCAGACCATATACACATGTTAGTAAGTATACCGCCTAAAATAAGTGTATCAAGTTTCATGGGATATCTAAAAGGAAAAAGTGCATTAATGATATTTGATATGCATGCAAACTTAAAATATAAGTTTGGAAATAGACACTTTTGGGCAGAGGGATTTTATGTGAGTACTGTAGGACTCAATGAGGCAACTATTAAGAAGTATATACAAGAGCAAGAAAAGCACGATATTATGGTAGATAAACTAAGCGTGAAAGAGTATGAAGACCCCTTTAAGGGGTAGCCAGTAGTACGTTTGTCCCTTCAGGGGTAGCAAAAGCGGCAAGGGCAATAATAGCTTGAACAAAGTGAAAGCCAGCGTCTTTAGGCGCTGGCCGGTAACAAGCCCTTATAGGGCTATCACAAGCCACCCGTTTTACGGGTGGTCATGACTTAGAGCTATGTGTATCGCTGGTCTTTTACCCGTTATCCTGTATACTATGTCGGAATAAAGAGCATTGCTGTCGTAATCTCTTATAATAGAAAATAATTCAGAATATATAACTTGTAAAATTTCCATTTTTTGCTTATACTTAACATAATTATTTAATGAATACGGATTCAGAGCTAATAAGCCTACAGGCATCTGCCTGCTAGGCTTAAACTTTGCCGATGCAGGAGGAACAAATGAAAAGATCAAACTTAATCAGATTTATTTTTACTATCTTACCTTTATGTTTATTTTTTAGCTTTACATCATATGCATTAACCGGTTCAACTTTCTCAAGCAGTGGAAACCATTTAATTTATGTCAATAATCCAGAGTCCTTTGGCCTCAATTCCGGGGATTTGATATATTTGTACGGTACAGATCTGGACAATTCATATAAAGACGTTGAATTTTATCACCATTTGTATAACTCTTGGTCAAATGCAGGAGCTTGCAGAGTGGGAGTTGCAATAACCAACAAAGGGTCGGAACCTGCAATAATAACTTATAAGGGAAGTTGTACTGCAACACTGGACGGATACAATTTTGCTGTTATTGAAGATACAGCTCAAGTGCTGAAAAACTTTCAGAATGCGGAATATCAAACTGTAACGCTTAATCCCGGAGAAAAGAAAATAGTATGGTCAGATGACTTCAGATTTACACCCGGGTTTTCCGAATTTGTTTATGGCAGAGCTCAGTTTAAATCCAATCAGAATTCCGGAGTTAGAATGAGAGTATTTGCAGCAGGACAAACAAAAACTGCTGAGGAGGTTTTCAAAGAACCTCTCCCCATAAAGGGTGTAGGATATGGCTTTTGCGGTGAACTTAGCTATTCGGAGAAAAATATTACACTTGATGCGGATTCGAGCAATAATACAAACCTTTGCGAATGGCCTCAATCCCTTAATACATATGAGTACGACGGTGTAGTAAAATCAAAAACCGGAGCTTCAAAATATCACGCCGGAAACTATGGTGTTGTTTACAACATGACGATAAACAATGCTGCTAATAAGAAAATAATAATAAGTCCCAAGTGGAGTCAGGACAGGTCATATGCAACACTGGTTTACAGCGTAAACAATGGCCCTTGGATTGTTGGTGAAAAGATTACAACGGGTATGTTCTGGATAGAGGAGTTGGGGTATGAACAAATTGCTAACGTTAAATTTATGCTGCCCGGGGGCAATTGTGGAAACTATTATGTGTCTTTTGAATAAGTAAGGGGTAATAATTAGTACCAAGTATTAATATCTAATTTTAAAATTCTTCATACTGTGCTATAATATAGTGTAGACTAAAAAATATGTTAAGCAGTAATCCGGCTTATAATATATAAAGCTGATATTCAAGGAGGATTTTATGATAGTTTCACCTAAATTCCGTGGATTCATTTGTACAACATCACACCCTGCAGGTTGTGAATATAGTGTCAGGAAACAGGTTGAGTATGTTAAAAATCAGAAAAAGGTAAATGGTGCTAAAAAAGTATTGGTTATTGGAGCTTCCACAGGTTATGGATTGGCATCCAGAATAACTGCTGCCTTCGGGTGCGGAGCAGCTACAATCGGTGTATTCTTTGAAAGGCCTGGGTCTAAAAATAAAACGGCCTCTGCAGGATGGTACAATTCAGCTGCTTTTGAAAAAATAGCAAAAGAAGACGGACTGTATGCAAGAAGTATAAACGGGGATGCCTTCTCAAATGAAATAAAGCAGAAAACTATAGATTTGATAAAAAAAGACCTTGGTAAGATAGACATGGTAGTTTACAGTCTGGCTTCTCCAAGAAGGACACATCCTGTAACCGGTGAGGTATTCAATTCAGTTATAAAGCCAATTGGTTCAACTTATACATCAAAAACAGTAGACTTTCATACACAGCTTGTTTCTGAAACAACTATTGAGCCTGCCAACGAAGATGAAATAAGACAAACCATTGCGGTAATGGGCGGAGAGGACTGGGAAATGTGGATGGACGCCCTGAAAAATGCCGATGCTCTTGAGGAAAATGCAATTACCCTTGCATATTCCTACGTAGGCCCTGAAATGACTCATTCTGTATACAGGGAGGGAACTATCGGAAAAGCCAAGGATGACCTTGAGGCTACTGTGACAAAAATTAACGAGAATCTTAAAGGCATCGGCACAAAAGCTTATGTTTCCATCAATAAAGCGGTTGTAACACAAGCCAGCGCTGCTATACCTGTTATATCCCTTTATATTAGTGCATTATTTAAAGTAATGAAAGAAAAAAATATTCATGAGGGTTGTATTGAGCAAATGTACAGAATGTTCAATGACAGGCTCTATTCCGGGGACTTGAAACTGGACAGCAAGGGCAGAATCCGTATGGATGATTTGGAAATGCTTCCTGAAGTTCAGGCTGAGGTGACAAAACTCTGGAATCAAGCTAATAACGATAATGTAAAAGACATCACTGATATTGAAAGCTACAGAAAAGAGTTTTTCAGACTTTTTGGTTTTGAATTTGAAGGTGTTGACTATAACGCCGATGTTGATATAGATATAAGTATTGAGGGCATAGACTAAACTATTGTTAAAAAGCATAAATCCGGTATATTTCTGCATGGTGCAGGCTTTCCGGCTTTATGCTTTTTTTCTAATTTATTCTATAAAACAGTGATATAGTGATATATAATTAAATAAACAATCAGTCAAAAGGAGGCAGAGTATTGATTAATCCTGCTTATGAGATTGAAAGGCTATTGAATTATGCCGGGGAGACAGGAAATTGGCCTGAACGACCTTGAGAAGGCAAAGGAATTGAAATGGGGAAAACTATCAGGCAGGAGTAGCATATTGCTTCAGAAGGCAGGCTATAGCCTCACAAGGATGGACATGCTGATTCAAGATATGGTACCTCAGAGATAACTCCTAAAATAATATAACGGGGGTATTTTATGTTACTAAAAAGAAAAAAAGGTATAAGGCCGGCACAGTACAAAGAGTTGGTCAATATAATAAACCAAAAAGACTTTACTAAACTTTCTGATTCTGAGTTGAAGCAAATAATTAATACCTATAAACAAAATTATTTACGGTATCTTGATAATAATTCCAATATTCGTGACACTAAGCAATTTGCTAATGGATATATGACTCAGTGTTATGCAATTACAAAAGAGATATGCAGGCGAGTATTATGTTTGGAGCCTTACGAATCACAACTATTGACGGGAATAGCGTTATGTTTTGGGAAAATTGCGGAACTGCCCACAGGAGAGGGAAAAACCCTTGCGGCAGTTTTTCCGGCAGTTTTAAATGCTCTTACCGGAAAAGGAGTTCATGTCTTAACATTTAATGACTACCTTGCTAAAAGAGATGCCCAATGGATGCAGGGAATATATGAATTCTGGGGATTAAAAGCAGCATATATTCAGGAAAACATGGACAGGCCTCAAAGAAGGAAAGCCTATCTGGCAGACATAACTTATGTTACACCAAAAGAAGCAGGCTTTGATTATTTAAGGGACTCCATAGTCTACGAAAAAAGTGAAACTGTACATAGGCTCTTCAACTGTGTAATTGTTGACGAAGCGGATGCAATTCTTATAGATGAGGCCAGAACGCCGTTGGTTATTGCAGGGAATATCGGCGATCAGCACCAAATAGATAACCGACTTCTAGAACTGGTGGGGTTATTAAGGCAGAATATTGATTACATGACTGATGAGAACAGCAGAAATGTTTATTTAACTGAAAAAGGAAGTTCTGTAGCGGAGAAATACCTGAGCTGCGGGAATCTGTATAGCCGTAAGAATGTTGAAACACTTACGGACATAAACAATCTTCTTCATGCAAAAGTTCTTTTAAAACAAGATATAGATTATATTATAAAAGACGGCCGAATTGAAATTATTGACGAATTTACCGGGAGAGTTGCGGACAGAAGAAAATGGGATTATGGGCTGCAGATAGCCATAGAAGCTCTTCACGGAATTAAATGTACGGCCAGTAACAGAATACTCGGCAAAATACCAATTCAAAATTTTATAAGCCTATATCCTGAAATGTCAGGGATGACTGCTACGGCAAAGTCATCTGAGGACGAATTCGGTAGTACATATGAACATGATGTATATGTTGTCCACCCAAATAAAAAATGTATCCGTATTGATTACGATGATTATGTTTTCACTCATAAAGAAGCAAAGTACAACGCTGTAGTTAAAGAGGTATGTACCTCTCATAGTATGGGGCGTCCGGTACTGATAGGGACTTCCAGCATAAAGGAGTCAGAGCAGGTGGCAGCCTTGCTCAGGCAACAGGGAATAGAGTGTGTGGTGTTAAATGCAAAGAATGACGAAGAGGAAGCCAAGATAATTGCTCTTGCCGGGAAGTTTGGAGCTGTCACAGTTTCTACCAATATGGCTGGACGTGGAGTAGACATAAAGTTGGGCGGAGAAGACTCTCCCGAAGAAAGAAAAAAAGTTTTGGAATTGGGAGGACTTTATGTTATCGGCGTCAGCAGAAATGAATGTGTCAGGATAGATAATCAGTTGAGGGGCAGAGCTGGCAGGCAGGGTGACCCCGGTTCTTCACGCTTTTTTATAAGCTTGGAAGACGATTTACTGGTACAATTCGGCTTAAAAAAAGATATACCTTCAAAATATTATGGATTCAGGCAAGAGGAGAGGCTTGATGACCGAAAGCTTTTGTCATTAATATGCCATATACAGAGAGTGGTGGACGGTCAGAATTTTGAGATAAGAAAAACATTGGGGAAGTATTCATATCTCCTTGAATGGCAAAGAAGGGCATTTATGAAAAAAAGGTTTGAAGTATTGTCCTCCGGCGCCCCAGGGCTTTTGTCCACAGAGAAAAAAGAGCTGTATGATGAATTGTGCAGCCGGTATGGAAAAGAAAGAGTTGATGAAATTCAGAGAAAAATGTCTCTTAACTGTATGGACGAACTTTGGTATGACTTTCTTGAATACTGCGAAAACATAAAGGAAGGAATAAATCTGGTATTGGCAGGAAGAAAAGAACCTGTGGACGAGTTTAACAGACTCAGTATCAGCAAATTTGAACAGCTTCAGGAAGAAATGAAGGAAAGAATTCTTGAAACTTTGGAAAATACCGACTTCTCAATGAATGACAGCCAGCTGGCTGATAAGGGCCTGAAAACCCCTTCGGCTACTTGGACTTATATAATTAATGACAGTATCAAGGTAAAAAATTTCTCAATATTCAGCAGATTATAAATGCATCTTTATCTTGTGATATAAAAACTATTCAGAACGATAGAAAATTATGGTACAATATACATAATATTTTTATGCAGGTGATTGAATGATACGAATTTCCCTATGCGATGATGAAAACCATATTACCGGAACATTATCCGATAACATAAAAGGCATAAGGCCTGATATAGAAGTATATTCCTATGATTGTGGAGAGAACTTGCTTGACAGTAAGTATCTGTATAACGATATTGTGTTACTGGATATTGAAATGACAGGAATAAATGGCATAGAAACAGCCCTGGAGCTTCGTAAGGGCGGTTATGAGGGAATGATTATATTTCTTACGTCTCACAAGGAAATGGTTTTTGATTCTTTTCAGGTTAAGCCGTATAATTATTTTGTAAAACCCATTGACATAGACAAAGTCAACCGTATTCTCAAAAATGCCATAAATGAAGTTATAGACAGGAAAACTACACATTTTGAAGCGGTAAGTAACAATCATACTTTCAGAATTCAAATAGATGATATTTATTACTTTGAGTGCAACGGGAGAAAAATTGATATTCATACAAAAAACGGAATTATTACGATTATAGGTAAAATGAATCAAATAGAAGCCTCCCTCCAAAACAAGCAGTTCTTCAGATGTCATAAGGGATATCTTGTAAATTTTGAGCATGTTTGTGAATTTTCAAACAATGAGATTATTTTAACAAATAACCAGAAAGTTTTAATTAGCAGACTAAAGATTAATTCATTCAAGGAGGCTTTCAAGGCGTTTATGAAAGGAAATATAAGATGCTAGGATTTTTGGGAAACAGCCTAATTGACTTGATTTCAAGTATATTTGAAATATTAATTTTTGTTTTTATGATTTCAATATTTTTAGACTTTACCGAAAGAGCAAAAAAAAATGTAATACTATATTTTGCTATATACGGATTACTTAAAGTGGCTAAAATTATTTTTCCTATTTTGTTTATAGTTGATTTCATCACTTCTTTATTTGTACTCTTTTTTGTATTTACGGCTTTTAAAGGGAACTTTGCACACAAGATATTTGCATTTTGCACGGCAGTTTGTCTTAACTATGTTTTAGATATTTTTATAATTTCCTTTACAAATATGGGATTTAACTATAATTTATTTTTTAGTACTTTATCCGGAGGGGTAAGAGGAATATGGGTTACTGTAATAAAAATCATATTGATTATACTTGTATATATTCTCATGAGGAACTTTGCTACTAACACAACATTAAAAATAAACATACTATCATCTGTTCAGACATTGATTCTTATTATGCTCCCTGCCTTCAGTTTTGCCTCAATCACAATTCTTGACTGGGGAGTAAGGAATTTCGTAAAGGTTCCGGTAAATACCTCTGCATTTTTGTTAATTGCATCTTTATGTACAATAATATACAACGTAATAGTAATGATTTTGATTGATAAGATGATTCTTAATAAGAAATATAAGCATCTCAATGAAATGTCTGAAGCCCAACTGCGAACACAGTTTAATCATTACGAGCAGATAACGAGTAAAAATCAGGAAACCAGAAAACTGAAGCATGATATGAAAAATCACTTAAGATTGATTAGGACTCTCATTGAAAATAATGATATTGATGAAGCAAAGGAACTGCTTGACGAAATTGAGGACACCATGCGTGGACTTGACCTTGAAATAAGCAGCGGCAACAGTATCACTGATGCAATATTAAACGAAAAGAACAAGATGGCACATAATCTGGGAATAAAATTTGAGTTTTCAGGTATTTTGCCAAGGGAGAACTTTATAAACCCTTTTGATATCAGTACTATTTTTTCAAACGCTCTGGACAATGCCATAGAAGCAGCTGTGAAATCCCAAGATTCTCAGCGCTTTATAAAAATTGCTACATACATACAGGGTAAGTGCTTATTTATTCTAATTGAAAATTCAGTTGAAAAAGATATAAAAATTACAGGAAAAGAGATTGAAACTACAAAACAAAACAAGGAACATCACGGTTTTGGACTGAAAAATATTAATGATAGCGTAGAGAAATATGGTGGCAGTCTGAGCACCATATGTGAAAACAAAGTATTTAAATTGGAAATATTGCTCAATATAAAAATGTGAATGTATACATTTTATGACATTATATAGACATGTTGTGCAAAAAATATTGAATATTATTGTAAATATAATAAACTGTATTTGGTTGAAGTTGAGACATTGCCAAATACAGTTTTTTTTAAGGAGGATTTTATGGGTAAGAAAAACGTTTGTATGGATATTAAGGCAGATCAATTTGAAGTTTTGGAAAACGATGAGGCTATGTGTGTAGATGGCGGTATCGATTCGCCGAGGCAATGCGTTACAACTATTATTATAGGTATTATTAAAATTATAAATTATTTTTAATGTCTATTAATTTTTGTAGGAATAGAAGGTGGAATAAATTGTAGGTTTGTCTTTTTCAAATAATGAACCGGATTGTATGGATAAAGCTCGTACTTCATTTATATTGGGCATAGTTGATACCTTGGCTTGGTTGCTACCTATTGTAGGAATTCCGGTTTCAATTGTAGGGCTGATATTGGGTATTCTAGGCATGAAATCCACTAAAAGATGGATGGCGGTTGTAGGTATTATACTTTCCAGTATATTTTTGGTTGCCGCAATAATCAATGTGATAATAGGAGCATTAAATAAATTTTACAAATGAAAGTATTTAAGCTCAGAGGAGAATTTAAATGGCATTATCATCAGTACAAAAGGATTATCGATTGAGAAATGTTATTACTTTAAGAAAAAAAATGACAAGTAAACAGGTCATTTTTGAAATTATTAAGATAAAAAAATTTCTTAAAGATAATAACTTAAAACAATATGGAGCCATAACAACGGTAACATTTTCAATTGAAATGCACGATGGATTACCTTTGATAGACATGGAAATACTTGTTCCGCTATCAAAAAGGGTAACCACATCTGGTGATTATGTTTTTAAGCCTATTTTTCATATGGTAAATGCGGTATGTATTTCAAAAGATAGTGAAAAAGAAACAAGCAAAATCCATAACTTTTTGTGCTGGAATATTTATGACAAACTAAACAGGAACTCACAGCAAAAGGATTTCCTTCTTGCTTGAAATATGATGTATCTTTAAATATGATGTTTTTAATTTATTAAGCTTTTCCGAAGTATCGGTGTTACCGATATTCATTTCTATTTACAACTTATATTGTATTCTTTGAAAAGGCGTTCAGGTTTCTAATAATAGAAGCTGAATGCCTTTCATCTTTCAATTAGTAATTATACAAAATTATAAGTTTTCCTTCTATACATTCATCAAATATGTTAAACTATGTAATTAATTAGTAAAATTGGAGAGTCGATAAATGAATATCCCATTCAAACATTTTTATTGTGTCAAGCAGCATGACATCACAGATTGCGGTGCAGCATGTCTTGCAACTATAAGTAAGCAATATGGATTTAAAACATCAATAACAAAGATAAGAGAAACGGCTGGCACCGACAAACAAGGTACAAATGCATATGGATTGATAAAGGCAGCTGAAAGTCTGGGTTTCACAGCAAAAGGAGTGAAGGGCAATCAGGAGGCCTTTTTTTCTGAGTTTCCATTACCGTGTATAGCCCATGTTGTAGTTGACGGAACATTACTGCATTAC
Source organism: Ruminiclostridium papyrosolvens DSM 2782 (assembly GCF_029318685.1). Taxonomy (NCBI): domain Bacteria; kingdom Bacillati; phylum Bacillota; class Clostridia; order Eubacteriales; family Oscillospiraceae; genus Ruminiclostridium; species Ruminiclostridium papyrosolvens. The sequence continues at coordinate 3,429,631 of NZ_CP119677.1, read as the reverse complement.
GTTGTAATACATAAAATAACTAAAAAAAAGGTTTTGGTTGCTGACCCGGGAAAGGGTATTGTTGAGTATACACCTGAGGATTTTTTTAAGATATGGACAGGCGTACTTGTGCTAATGGTTCCTAATGTTTCCTTTAACAAGGGGGATGAAACAAAAGGTCTTTTTTCACGATTTTTCAGTTTGCTTCTGCCACAAAAGAAGCTCTTAATAAATATTTTCTTAACATCCTTAGTATACACGGTGTTAGGAATTCTGGGCTCATTTTATTTTAAGTTTTTACTTGATGATATTCTGCAATACAACCTTGAAAAAACCCTTCATGTAATTTCTATAGGTATAATTCTGCTATACCTCTTTCAGACCTTATTGGGTGCTTTCAGGGCTCATATGATACTATATTTGTCACAAAAAATAGATATACCTCTAATATTAGGCTACTACCAGCATGTTCTCGGACTTCCTATGAATTTCTTCGGTACAAGGAAGGTGGGAGAAATTGTTTCAAGATTTATGGATGCATCAAAGGTAAGGGATGCAATTTCAGGTGCTACTCTTACAATTATGATTGACACATTCATGGCACTGGCAGGAGCAGTTATACTCTATACGCAGAATTCTGCACTTTTTATAATAGCAGCCATTATAGGGGCAATATACGGGATTATTGTTTTTGTGTTTAATAAACCAATAAAGAAAATTAATCAGGAGCAAATGGAAGAGAATTCACAGCTCACCTCATATCTTGTGGAATCCTTAAATGGAATTGAAACGGTAAAGGCCTTTAATGCCGAGGGTGAAGCATCGCTGAAAACTGAGACAAGGTTTATAAAGCTGCTTCGCTCTATATTTAAAGGAGGTATAATTAATAACGTTCGTACATCAATTACCTCCTTTGCTGCTCTGGCCGGAGGCATAGTTATATTGTGGGCTGGTGCGTGGAATGTTATAAAGGGCCACATGACCGTAGGACAGCTTTTAACTTTTAATGCTCTGTTGGTATATTTCCTTGACCCCATAAAAAACCTTATAAATCTGCAACCTATGTTGCAAACCGCAATAGTAGCTTCTGACCGACTTGGAGAAATATTTGACCTGGAGTTGGAAAAGAGCCAAAATGAAGGTGAAAAAATAAAACCTGTTGATTTAAAGGGAGATATTTCTTTTAAAAATGTTGATTTCAGGTATGGAACACGTTCTTTGGTATTAAAAAACATTGATTTTACAATAAAGCAGGGCGAAAAAATTGCATTGGTAGGGGAAAGCGGTTCTGGAAAAACTACATTAGTCAAGCTTTTATTGAACCTGTATACATGGGAAAAGGGCGAAATTACTATAAAAGACTATAATATAAAGGATATATCCTTTGAGCCTCTCAGAGAAAAGCTTGCCTACATTTCTCAGGATATTTTTATGTTTAGCGGAACAATCCGTGAAAATCTTACCTTGGGCAGCCAAAATACTCATATGGAGCAAATAATAGAAGCCTGTTCAATGGCACAGGCACATGATTTTATAAACAAGCTTCCACTGCGCTATGAAACTTATCTTGAAGAAAATGGTGCAAATTTATCGGGAGGACAAAAGCAAAGGCTTGCAATAGCCAGAGCTATTTTAAAAAAACCTGACATATTTATAATGGATGAAGCCACCAGTAATCTGGACTCAATTACTGAGAAGGCAATAGAAAAAACACTGGATACCGTTTGCAGCGGTGTAACAACCATTATAATAGCCCACAGATTAAGCACTATTAAACGTTGTGACAGGATTTATGTAATGGAGGAAGGCAGTATTATTGAACAGGGCAGCCATGGGGAACTTATGGAACTCGGAGGTAAATACTTTGAGTTATGGAAGGGACAGCTGCCTGAAACACCCGCATATTCCATGACAGGAGGGGAGCTTTAGAATGAAGGAAGTATTAATTGATATAAATGAACTTACAGAAAGCCGTGAAATGTATCATTCAAAACCTCATCCCTTTGTGTGGATATTTACATATATCTTGATTGGATTGGTTGTAACGGCTGTAATATGGGCAGCTTTTGGCAAGAAGGAAATAGTGGTGAAGGCCCCCGGACAGGTAAGGCCCGAATTAGGAATAAGTACTGTCAGGAACATTGTTGGGGGAGAACTGAAAAGCACTAATTTAAAACAAGGTATGGCAGTTAAGGCCGGTGATGTTCTATACGTAATCAAACACGACAATTTGTTAATGGAAAAAGAGTCGGCAGAAGAGAAGCTTAACGAATTGGAAAAAGATTTGGATAACCTGAAAATATATAGAAAATGCATTACTACGGAAGAAAATAGTTTCGATTCCGTAAAAGAGCCTGTATATTTTGAAAAGGTAAGAAAGCTTCTCATGGACATTAGATTTTCTCAAACAGACACGGCATATAAAACTACAAAGCTTAGTGAAGAAAAGCTTCTTAACAGTACACAACTCAATAAGAGCCTTGCAGAAATAGAATATTTGAAAAAGTATATAAAATCCTTGGACAACAATAAAAATTATTTAGATTCGGGAGAGGAACAGGAAAAGCAATTCAAACAAAAATATGACAAATACCTTATAGCTAAAACAGAAATACAAAGAAAATACGACCGACAGGCTGATGAAATAAAGAGTAACAGCCCAGATGCCATGAAACAATCGTTTGAAGAGGAAAAATCTCAGTTAAAGGCATATCAGACACTGAAAAAGAGTGTCAGCGAGTCAAAAAATAGCTTTTTGTCCGGAGACAGGTATTCTTATCTTTACTCAGATTATGAAAATAAATTGAATCTGCTGAAAAATACATATGATGAGAAAAAAAGAATATACGAGGCATACCTTTCACTAAGCGGAATAGCCATTACAAAAGCCGAGTTGGAGGATGCACGTTCACAAATGCAGAATTCCCAAGGTGAATACACTTCATACAAAAGTAAGTTTTTATCAGAATTGGAGAAAAACATAAACGATATTGAAATAAGCATAAAGGAAAAGGAAAGCAAACTTTCAGGTACACAGGGCAAACAGGGTCTTCTTGATTTAAATGAGAAGGACAGAAAAAACAACTTAAAAGCATTGTATTTACAGGAGCGGAACGATGCAGCTCAGGCAATAGACGGTTTAACCAACACCGTCGGGACATTAAGACAAAAAAATGTGCTTTCCGATGCAGAACTAAAGACCATAACAGATGCCGATGGCAATAATGATGACTCTCTTAATTACTCTCTGGTGGAGAGAACAAAGGTTCAGGAGGTAGTTGCTGCCGATGAAAGGATTAAAGCAATAACCGATAGTATTACAGGTGTTAACGAAAACGTAAAAAAACTGCAACTGAGTATTGACAATGCCATTGTAAAGGCCGGTGTAAACGGAGAAGTTAACATAATAAAGGACATTTACCCGGGGGACTTGGTGGCAGCAGGAGCGGAAATATTAACAATAATACCCGACACCAATTCAGCTTTTAAAATGCAGATAACAGTAAGTAATAAAGACATTGGTGAAATACATACAGGGGATACGGTGAAATACAACTTTGCAGCACTGCCGTACAGAGAATACGGACAGGCACAAGGAAAAATAACAAGTATATCAAAGGACGCAGTGAATAATCCAGAGGGACAAAGCTATTATATTGTTGAAGCAACGGTTCCGGTTACAAAAATGCTTGGAAGTTCCGGAAGACAGGGAGAAATAAAGGCAGGAATGATATGTGAAGCAAATGTAATAACCAAGGAAAAGAGCTTTTTACGATATTTCCTTGAAAAAATAAATCTGCTGGATTGATGTAGCATGGCTTTAAAATCTATCATAGGAGCGAATAAAATGTTAATAAAAAAACTTTGTACGGTATTTTTAGCATTATCCCTGATGACAGCAGCTATAAGCACCGCTGCTGCTGCTTCTGTTGTATCCCTTGGGAACTGGAGTATGGGAGATAGCTTTAACCTTGTATACGGTACGGGAAATTCAGTAAAGTACACATATGGCGAAATCCAGAATTTGTATCTGAATAATTACTACAATGTCCAAAGCACAGAAATGGATATAGAAAACAGCAATTTGCTTTACCAGAAGTATTCTCTGGAGTTTGATAAAATCAATAATGATATAGTGAACATAAAAAAACTCATCGACCAAAATAAGGACGCAGCAGAATATCAGAAGCAGTTGGCTGATTTAACAGCACAAAAGTCAGAAATGTATTCAAATAAGGAAAACAGCATTATTACGTATAATAACTCATCTGTGTATCGGAATATTCAACGTACTGCACAATTATCCTTATTCAGAGACGACATATATAATATGAAGCTTTTGTACGAAAAAGGCTTAGTTCAGAAAACAATGGCTGAATACGCCAGACTCCAAGGAAATTCAGAGGAAATAAATAAATCAAAAGATATGGCCTTTCAGTCAGATATTGACTTACATAATGCTGATTATGACTATTACATCAGTCAGCAGGAGTTGCTTACACAGCAAGTTAATACCAATACGGAAAATGTATTAAGCAGCAGCGCAATGGACACTACAAAGGCGGTAACAATCAGTGTACCTGTAGCATCTATCAGAGCTATTCCCCTTAAAAATTTTTCTGAGGTAGAGAAAAGCTTTTACTTAAATGATTACAAAAATATGCAAATGGGGGAAAAGGTTAGAATATTGGATGGGAAAATAAGTATATTAAAGGAATATTATAAGGATTCCTCCAATGAGATAAAGCTTGCTGTTAACGAAAAAAAGCAGGCAGAGCTAGAAGCAAGAAAGTGGCTTATTCAAAGAAGAGCATTGCTCCAGAATTATTATTCTCAATACAAAAGCAAATACTATGAAGTTAATATAAAAGAAAAAAAGGCAAATGCACTTTACCAAAAGTATATAATCCTGCTCAATAAATATAACTACAAGCTTGCAACAGAGCTGTCTTTGAAGGAAGCAGAAGTAAATTACAAAATAGCAGCACAGGAAGCCTGGGACAGCCTTTGCGGGTATGTAGAAGCACTTGGCAAAATAGAAAAGGCAATCAGCGGCAATATTAATCCTTAATGACTATGCCCAACAGCTTTGACAAGGATAGGGCTTGAAATTCATTGACAATGGCTCCCTTTAGTTCAGGCCCTTTGATAAGCAGACCCTCCAATTCACAGGAAGTAAAATCAATATCTTTTAGCAGGGTTCCGGTAAATTCTACTGAAACCAGAGTACATTGTTCAAATTCCACATCCTTTAGCTGAGCTTCCCATATGTAGCTGTTAGAAAGGTTGGACTTTTCAATGCGGCTCCGGGAGATATGCGAGTTCGTTAAATTTGAGTACTGCATATTGCAGGAGCTGACAGATATATCGCTGAGTCTTGTGTGAGAAAGTATGATACCGGTAAGATTACAGTTTACAAATTCGGTGTTTCTGAATACCGCATCACTGAAATCCATATTTGAAATATCACAATCCCTGAATATAACATTGTCGAACACAAAGTTCTGCACATCGCATTTCTTAATACTGCATTTTTCAATAATACATTTACTGAATTCTACGGAAATGGAAGAAATGTCATTGAGAGAACAGCTTTTAAAGTGGTAGTTTTCGATATCATAACCTGAAGAGGTTAAGCTCATAACTATTTCATTTATATTTTCTGATTGTATTAATTTGTCAGGTATCTTAGGCTTTTGTAATTTCATTGTTAAATCTCCTGTTTAGGTACTTTACTAAAAAAGTATAGCATCAAGCAAAGTTTTATTCAACGTGAGCTGCTCTGAAACTATTAATCGCTTATATTTGTACTTTCTAAACGGGGGATTCTTGATATCTTCCAATCGCTATCTACTTTTTTTAAGTAAAAAGTGGCTTGTATATGATTCGAAGCTGAAAGTTCTTCATCAATGGAGCCGGATTGGATGGCCAAAATGTCTGTACCATCAAAGTAACAGATAGAACCGTTTGCTTTATAATCTATTGTGTAAGACACTTTAGCTGTTATATGAGATGCAAAGGGTATTTTGAATGTTGAAATTATTTTAAACGATTTAAGGTTGAATTGTTTTAGTGCACCCTTTTTATCGAGGATATTTTGTATACCTGAATCATATGTATTAAAAGTATATTTGAGTTTTTCTTTATTACTGTCGTTAGCAAAATAATATTTTTTATAGAAATCACGAAAATCTTTTTTTTTCTTATCTCCTATTCTTTTTACTCCCTTATCATCAGTAGTAAGACAATCCGCAGACAGCATATTTATTCCCTCAATGGATCGCATATATTTACTTATAAATCCTGTAATTTCTGATTTATTGGTAAAAAATGTAAACTGGTCGACTAGTATGTAGACTAATAGTACAGATACAATAAGTAACACACTTCCGCTAATTATTTTCTTCTTTTTAGAGAAATTATTCATTATCAATACGGTTTTCCTCCAATACTTTATCGCTGCTTAGCACACCATCGGCTATCTCAATTATTCTTTTGCAGTAGCCTGCGATTTTTATATCATGAGTTACGATTACAACAGTAACGCCTTTATTATTAAAATCCTGTAAAAGGAGCATAATTTCATCGGCAGTATTACTGTCAAGTGCTCCTGTTGGTTCATCGGCTAGAATAACTGACGGGTTATTTACAAGAGTTCTTGCAAGAGCAACTCTCTGTTTCTGACCTCCTGACATTGTTCCGACCTTCTGATTGGCTAAGGCTTCAATGCCCACCAATGAAAGTGCTTCTCTTGTTTTTGCTTTCATTTTTAGTATTGGCACTTTACTGAAAAACAATGGTGTCATTACGTTTTGCAGGGCTGTATCGTTATTAACAAGAGCAAAATCCTGTAGAAGAATCCCTATTTTCCTGTTTCTTTTTATTGCAAGCTGCCCCTCAGATAAACCGTCTATTTGCTCTTTATCCAAAAAATAAGAGCCGCTGGTAGGACTATCCAGACAACCTAAAATGTGCATAAGGGTTGATTTTCCGGCACCTGACCTTCCCATAATTGCTACCATTTCTCCGTCATTTATGGTTAAGGATATATCGTTTATAGCAGTCAGTTCATTTTTTTTACCAATATTGAATTTCTTTGATAAATTATTAATCACAATCATATATAAGTCTCCTTAATCTATTTTAAGCATTTCCACAGGATTGTTTTTTCTTAATGCATAGAATGGAATAATAAAAGAAAGCAAGGCCGGTAGTATGCATGCTGTCGCTGTAAACAGAATACTTTTGGAATTCATAATAAAATACACATTCACAATTCTGGCATTATTGCTGTGATAAAAAGCGGATAGTCCAATGAGAAACAAGATTCCGGCAAAAATAATGTATAAAAGAGAATAGATGCCGGTGATGAAAATTGTTCTTTTCCTGGAACAGCCTGTCAGATAATAGATGCTGAAGGTTTCCATATTATTAAGTGTTGTAAGCAGGCACATGGTAACAATACCGCACAGTGATATCAGAAACAGCATGAATACAAAGGGCAGTACAATTGCTACAAGCTGAGAATTTTCATTCCTTTCAGCTTCAAGTAATTCCGTATCCGTTTTGGTATAGGAAAATGTCAGCTTTTTCCGCAGTCCTGCAATTTCACTTTCGGGACAGGAGTTGTCAAGATAAAGAAGAACATTCGGAGTTAATTCGGAAGGAATTTGTAATTGAGACCTCGGGGCTATCAAAAAAAGCTCGTTTTCTATCATGTTTATGTAAAGCTTTGAAACAGGCAAATCTATATTAATGGAGGAATAGTCAAGAATCAATACCTTTTCGGGCTTTGCAAGCTTCCCTGTAATAACCAGATTGCAATTTTGAATTGTATAATTATTATCAATAAAAGTATATCCGATAATTTTATCTCCTACATTATAGTTTTTGGCATAAATTCCTCCTACGACACAGGGGACATAACCGTTTACTTTTTCTGTACTGAACCATTTTCCTTCGGATAAGGGATATCTAATTGCTTTAGAGGTTTCGTCATCGTATAAAATCACATTGGAAGCTTCCCTACCATTTGCGGGTAATTTGTCCTCAAGTTGCTTTCTGTTAAAATATATAAAAGTTCCACCTATTTCAGAAATACCTTTAAAATACTTTAAATCCTTTGTTTTATTGCGCAACTCGGAATAAAAATTAAATGTTATTTTGTCTTTCTTATACCAGTTGGGATCCATGCAGTATATAATCCTGTCGCTGCTGTTCTTAAATGTATTGATGCTGCTGGTACTGTATTGAGACATATTTGATGCTACCACTAATATTATTCCAATGGCAGCAAGCTCAAAAACAAGAACAATATTCAAAAACTTGTTTTTGCCGAATAATTTGAATGCCAAAAAAAGTGTTTTCATATTTCACCGCCTATAATCATGTATTGAATTTCTGACTTGAAATTAATGAATTTCGAAAAAAGCTTAAAGCAAATGGAGCTATAATTGTAAGGATTATTAATACAAAACAGGTATAAATAATAATGCAGTCTTGAAATGTTACAGAAATACTACCAAAGATAAATTTTCCTGAACACGATTGTTTTAAGAGGAAAAGCAGGCATATGCTGATCAAATATGAAAACGAAAAAATGAGAACAAGCTGGGCGAATATCAAAAGAATGCTCTTAAAACGAGAGCAGCCACAAATACGAAGAATAATATAATCCTTTCTGCATTTTTTCATCATATATTTATATATAAATATAAAATTTAATATTGCAATAATTCCGATAAAAACACTTGCAATCAAAGGAAAGAATAAGCTGGATATAGTTTTCTGAGACACCGGTTTGGGAAGACGCACGGTCCCTTGAAATGTACTTTCAAAATACTGCTGGAGCTGCTCCTTTTGTCTTTGAGAAACATCCGTGGGAATAATTACCCGGAAGGATGAAAGCTTTAGTACATTAAGACCTGTTGTATACGGGATTTCATCCAAATATCCGCCCTGGCGGATTCCGGAGGCCCTAAAGCTGAGCCCTGCAATTTTCATGTTATCCCCGATTTGATACTCTTCAGCATCAGGATTAATCTCTTTATTCTGATTGCTCGGTACCACCGCTTTTGCAAGCTTTTTAATATCTTCCTGTGAAATAGGGGTTCCGAATACATCTTCGCTGCAAAGTTCGGGATGTAAATAAGCTACTAATTCTCTTGGAGGTTTTTCTGATGAGATGTTATCAAGAAAATGGAATTCAATATTTTCTATTTGTGCTATTCCGTTATTCTTTATATCGGCTGCAATGTCATGGCTTTTAGTATAATATTTTCCGTTTGACATATTTACGGTTATTGTACGCATTGACTTATATGCAGCCACATATGATGCCCTGGATTTTACCACTGTAGTAAAGAAAAATATCATGGACAGGATTGTGATAATCTGAACTAGCAGAAGCACCATAAATATCAGACGATTGTTTTTAATAAGTGAAATTGTTTTGTAAAACAATAAATACATATTCTTTTTCATATTGAGCTCCAGAATATAATAGATTTTTTAAAGGCAGCAGTTTATGCATTGCAGTAAATCTGCTGCCTTTTTTAGAATTATTAAGTAATATTCAGTCTTGAGTCCTTATTTATAGTTTGGCCATATGTAGGATCATACCCGTTTTGGAAGGTATAACCGTTATATGTGGCTGCATAGGCATAGCCGGTGGCATGGTCATACCCTGATAGCTCTGCGGAAACAGAAATATTTTGAATTCCGCTTCCAATTGCACTGAAGGAGGCATGTCTTTGTACTCCTGTTGTGGCAGAGCCATTAGCTAAGTAAGCGTAAGCCTCTCGGGCTTTATATGTTTCAGCACCAGCTGTTGCGGTACAAAGAGCATCATCGTATGGGAAGGCAGAGCCATAATCATACGATACTTTAAGATAATATGTACTGCCGTTGTCTGTAAAGGTTTTACTGTCTGAACTAGAACAGGAATGACTAAACGTTGCTGCACCTGAGCAGTAAGCAAGAATAGAGAAAGTTACTGAAAGAGATAAAATTGTAGTTATTAATTTACCTATATTTACTTTTGTGAGCATAAATAACCCCTTTCAAAATAATTATTAAGTTGATCAACTTGACATATATTAACATATAGTAAAAATAATGTCAATTAATGTTAAACTTCTTTTGGCGATAAAGTATTCAAAATATAATAAGTAAAATGTATAATACGTTAAATCGAAGATAAAGGGTAAAACTAAAACATATTTTTCATTCCTTCAATAAACGTCTCAAATATGTTAATTTACTAACAAAGTATTGAAATAGCAAGTAAAAAGAGGTAAAATTACTTTGGTTATTTGGATGGAAAATTGGATATTATACATATTGCAATCATTTCCTAAATTTTGACTCATCTTTTAAATAAATAAAAATATATACAGGAGCGTGAACTTATGAGCATGATGAACAAAAAAACAATTGAAGACATTGATGTTGCCGGCAAAAAGGTAATAGTAAGAGTTGATTTTAACGTGCCACTGGACGCAGACAGAAAGATTACTGATGACAAGAGAATAGTTGGAGCACTTCCTACTATCAAATATCTTGTTGAAAAGGGAGCTAAGACTATACTTGTATCCCATTTAGGAAGACCAAAGGAAGGTTTTGAAGATAAATTCAGCATGAAGCCAACAGCTGTAAGACTTGGCGAACTTCTCGGAAAAGAAGTAATAATGGCTAAAGATGTTGTAGGCGAAGATGCAAAGGCAAAGGCTGCTGCATTAAAAGACGGCGAAGTTCTTATGCTTGAAAACGTAAGATTCCACAAGGAAGAAACAAAGAACGATGCTAACTTTGCAAAAGAACTTGCAAGCATGGCTGAAATATTTGTAAACGATGCTTTCGGAACTGCTCACAGAGCACACGCTTCTACTGCAGGATTAGCTGATTATCTCCCTGCTGTATGCGGATTCCTTATAAAGAAAGAAATCGAATTCATGGGTAAGGCATTGGCTAACCCTGCAAGACCATTCGTAGCAATATTGGGTGGTGCAAAGGTTTCTGACAAAATCGCAGTTATCGAAAACCTCATTGACAAGGTTGATACATTGATAATCGGTGGCGGTATGGCATATACCTTCTTAAAGGCAAAAGGATATCACATCGGAAATTCAATCTGTGAAGAGGAAAAAATTGACCTTGCTAAGACTCTTATGGAAAAAGCAGAAGCAAAGGGTGTTAATTTGATGCTTCCAATAGGAAGTATGGTAGCTAAGGAATTTAAGAACGATACAGAAATCAAGTACGTTCCATCAGATGCAATGCCGGACGGATGGATGGGTATGGATATAGGTTCACTTACAATAGAAAAATTTGCAAAAGAAATAATGAAAGCAAAGACAGTTATCTGGAACGGACCTATGGGTGTATTTGAATTCCCTAACTTCGCAATAGGTACAAAGGAAATTGCAAAGTCAGTTGCAGAATCAGGAGCACTTTCAATAGTTGGTGGCGGGGATTCAGCTGCTGCAGTTGAACAACTCGGTTACGCTGACAAGATCACACATATTTCTACAGGTGGAGGAGCTTCTCTTGAATTCTTAGAAGGTAAAGAGCTTCCGGGTATTGCAGTTCTTATGGATAAAAACCCAAGAAAAGTAATTGCTGCAGGTAACTGGAAAATGAATAAAACTGCTTCAGAAGCTGTTGCATTTGTAAATGCATTGAAGCCTGCTGTTGCTGATGCAAAAAATGAAGTAGTAGTTGGTGTTCCATTTGTATGCCTGCCTGGAGTTGTTGAAGCTGCTAAAGGTTCAAACATAAAGGTTGCAGCACAGAATATGCACTGGGAAGAAAACGGAGCCTACACAGGAGAAGTTTCCGGTCCAATGCTTGCAGACCTTGGCGTTGATTATGTAATAATCGGCCACTCCGAAAGAAGAGAATATTTCGGAGAAACAAATGAAATGATTAATAAAAAGGCTCATGCAATATTCAAATATGGCATGACTCCAATCGTATGCTGCGGTGAAACACTCACACAGAGAGAGCAGGGAGTTACAGCTGACCATATCAGATATCAGATAAAGGTAGCATTACTTGGCTTGACTGCTGAACAGGTTAGCAAGCTTGTTATTGCATACGAACCAATCTGGGCTATTGGAACAGGTAAAACTGCTACAAATGAACAGGCAAATGAAGTCTGCGCAGTTATCAGAGCGTTGATTGTAGAACTTTATGGCTCAGAAGTAGCTGAACAGGTTAGAATTCAGTACGGCGGAAGCGTAAATGCAAAGAATGCTGCTGACTTATTTGCAATGTCTGATATAGACGGCGGACTTGTTGGCGGAGCAAGCTTAAAGGTTGAGGATTTCTCAATAATAGCAAAAGCATAAATTTTCTGTATGTAAATAATTCAGATTTAGTATAAAGTTGATTTATCTGACCCTCCGGTTAGTACTGGAGGGTCTAACTATAGTAACATTGAAAGAGGGAGATAACCATATGGAAAAGAAATTAGTAACATTAATGATCCTTGATGGCTTCGGAAACAATCCGAAACAAGAAGGGAATGCCATACAGGCTGCAAATAAGCCGAATCTGGACAGATATCTTACTAAATATACAAATACCGTTGTTCATACAAGCGGTATGGACGTAGGTCTGCCTGAGGGTCAGATGGGAAACTCTGAGGTTGGACATACCAATATTGGTGCAGGAAGAATTGTTTATCAGGAATTAACCAGAATAACAAAATCAATAAAAGATGGAGATTTCTTTGAAAAAGAAGAATTCCTAAAAGCAGTAGAAAATTGCAAAAAGAATAATTCCAAGCTTCATCTGTTCGGACTTTTATCTGACGGAGGAGTACACAGCCACAATACACATTTATATGGTTTAGTTGAGATGGCGAAGAGAAACGGTTTAAAAGACGTATTTATACACTGTTTCTACGACGGAAGAGATGTTCCGCCGGACAGCTCAAAGGTATACACCGAAGAACTTGAAGCAAAGCTGAAAGAAATCGGAGTGGGTAAAATAGCATCTGTAATGGGAAGATACTATTCCATGGACAGAGACAACCGTTGGGAAAGAGTACAGCTTGCATATGATGTAATGGTATCCGGAAAAGGTTTAACTGCAAATTCAGCAGTTGAAGCAGTAGAAGCATCTTTTGCAAAGAAAGAATTTGATGAATTCGTAAAACCAACAGCTATAATGGAAAATGGTAAACCTGTTGCAACAATAGATGCAAATGACTCAGTAATATTCTTCAATTTCAGACCTGACAGAGCAAGAGAAATAACAAGAACCTTTGTTGACCCTGAATTCAAAGGATTTGAAAGAGCAAAAGGTTTCTTCCCACTATTCTTTGTTTGCATGACTCAGTATGATAAGACAATGCCGAATGTTGTAGTTGCATTTAAGCCTCAGACTCTGGATAATACCTTCGGAGAATATATAAGCAGACTTGGTTACAGACAGTTGAGAATTGCTGAAACTGAGAAGTACGCACATGTTACCTTCTTCTTCAACGGCGGTGTTGAAACACAATACGAAGGAGAAGACAGAGCACTTATACCTTCACCGAAAGTAGCTACTTACGACTTGAAACCTGACATGAGTGCTTATGAAGTTGCTGAAGAAGCGGTTAAGAGAATTGACTCAAAACAATACGACGTAATAATCCTTAATTTTGCTAACTGCGACATGGTCGGACACACAGGTGTATTTGATGCTGCAAAGGCTGCTGTTGAAGCAGTTGACGAATGTGTAGGAAAAGTAGTTGATGCTGTTAATGCACAGGGTGGAGTAGTATTGATAACTGCCGACCACGGAAATGCAGAGCAGATGGTTGATTATGAAAATGGAGGAGCCTTCACCGCACACACTACAAACGTAGTACCACTTATCGGTATAGGTTTGGGAAATGCTGCTCTAAAAGAAGGAAGACTTGCTGACCTTGCACCTACAATGCTTGACATAATGGGTGTTGATAAACCTGCCGAAATGACAGGAATTTCACTTCTTCAAAAATAAAAAATATAATGGTTCAAAGTGCTGTTATAACTATATTTCAGGAAAATCCACCGACGGTAAATAAAAAAACGGTGGATTTTTTATTTCTTCATAAAGGATAAAATTTACATATATAGAATATATTATGTAAAAGGGAGGTGCAATTAAATGAAAAAACCTTCGAAAGTGATTTTGCAGCTTAAAAAGTTCTCTAATAACTACAAAAAGCTAGGTTCTGTGCTTTATTACTTTTATAGACTGCTCAAATCCTCGTATTTCAGAACCTTTGTAAACTTTCTTTTCACTTTTGTATTTGCTTTTCAGATGCAGCTTACCGATTTTAAGACATATAATATCTACGAAAAGGAATTTTACCGAGATAAGCTGCATATACTGGTAACATTCGTGTTTATTATCCTGTACAATTGGATAACAATAACTATTGATAATTATCAGAAATACAAGGACCGAAGAGTGAAATGCCTGAAGGAAGTTATAAACAGGGAAGCCGTTATCAATCAGACAGTTAGCAGAAAACTTAACGACATAACCAGAAGTGTATGTGCTAAAGCGGTTATAATACCTTCAAAAGCTGATTTTAGCACTCTCAGCTATCAGGATATAGCCTCTCTGGTATGCCACAACATTTATGATGCAATAAAAATTTCAACGGAGAAGGATACGCACCAGGTTTCTCTCATGCACAGGTTCAAGGAGAAAAAAACAGGCAGGGAATACATTAAAATGATAAGCTATGGTAATTCAAATCAGATTTCGCCAAGTATATTTGATAAACACTTTTATCTTGACAGTGATTTGAGTTATTACCATGTAAAAATATTTAATGATAAGCAGAATGATATACATATATTAAAAAATGCAAGTGAGATAAAGAAAGAATATGTATACGGTAAAAAATGTAATGATAAGAATATTGAGCAGTATATTGCTATTCCTATATTCTGTGAAAATGAGGGATTAGTTTCTCTTTTACAGATAGAAATATCTGAAAAACATCTGTTAGGAAGAACTACGGAGGAAGTCAGGGAGTTTGTAAAGCCATTCATGGCGTATGTACATATTCTTATGGTTAATTACTATAGGGATGAATTGTTTAATGTACTAATTAAAAAGTTTGATATACTAAGGAAAAGTAAAGAAAGAAGAAAGAGTTATTTGGAAGGGATGGGTAAGTATGAGCAACACTATGGGGAAAATAATTCACATATTGCCCCAAGGGACTAACACAAATGCAGACAACATTGGATTCTTCCATGAAGATACGGATTTTATCCAGGATCACGGTACTTTTGAAGACAGAAGACAACAGCTTATAAGCGAGTATGAAAGGGAACTGAGAATATTTAAAAATAATTCGATGCTAATGACATAGTAAAAAAATAATAAAATATGGTTCACTCCCGAGTGCGTTACGGGAGTTTTTATTTTTTCTTAGGAGAATTATTATTGGATTTGTATTTGGTTTTAATCAAGTCAATATAATCCTCAACCTTTTTCAGAGCTTCATCCGGAAGCCCCTTGACGTCCAAATTATAAGAGATTTTTGATTCTGCCACAATATCATCGGAAGAAAACCTTATCTCGGTACGGCCAACAAGATAATCCACCGACACATTAAAGAAATCAGCGAGGGTTTTTAATACATTTTCATCTCTTGGAAATCTGTCATTAGCTTCATAGTAACCAATAACTCTGGCAGAAACATTTATTAATTCGCCCAACTTCTTTTGGGTAATATCTCGTTCTTCCCTTAATTCTCTTAATCTGTCACCAAATCTCATAGCACGCCTCCAACTATAAATATAACAGGCATAAAAAAACATTTAGGAAAACAGAATGAATCATTCTGCAAAATATTGAAAAAGAACAAAATATGCGATATAATGACTTTGCGGGAGCTTTAATTTTGTTTAGGAGAATTATATTTGGTTTTGATTAAGTCAATATAATCTTCAACCTTTTTAAGAGCTTCTTCAGGAAGCCCCTTAAGGTCCAAATTATAAGGGATTTTTGATTCTGCAACAAAATCATCGGAAAAATTTCTGATATCGGTACGGCCAACAAGAAAATCCACCGACACATTAAAGAAATCCGCGAGGGTTTTTAATACATTCTCATCTTTTGGAAATCTGTCGTTAGCTTCATAGTAACCAATAACTCTGGTAGAAACATTTATTAATTCGCCCAATTTCTTTTGGGTAATATCTCGTTCTTCCCTTAATTCCCTTAATCTGTCACCAAATCTCATAGTACGCCTCCAATAATAAATATAACAGGCAAAAAAAATCATTTAATAAAATAGAATAAAATATTCCATAAAAGTGTTGAAAAAGAACAAAATGTGCGATATAATATCAGTGTAAGGAAAAACCTCAAATTTATACTTGTGGTTTATTCTTTGCAAAGAAGGTCAAGAAATCCGTTGTACCTGATGATATCCTTTTATATGAGGTGATTAAAATGGATACATGGAGTAAGATAGAAACCATAGAAAAAATGCAAAACTACATTGAGAAGTGCATCTTAGAACCTATTTCGCTTCACATGCTGGCTAAAGAAGCGGGATACTCCCCTTGGTATACTGCGAGGATATTTAAAGAGCTTACCGGTAAAGCTCCCTTTTTGTATATTAGGTTGTTAAGATTGAATGTGGCTGCTGAAAAACTCAGAAATGATAATATCAAAGTTAATCATGCTGCTTTTGACTTTGTGTTTGACTCATATGAAGGTTTCACCAGAGCCTTTTCAAAGCAGTTTGGCATAACTCCGAAACAGTATTCAAAAACAAAACCGGAAATAAAATTCTTTATTCCGGAAGAAATCCGTGGATATTACCTTGAAATCAAAAAGGAGTGGATAATATATGGCTGAGAATCCAAACTCATGTACCGAAACCGTATTTGTACGATTTGTTGAAAGACCTGCTATAAAGCTTGTATTAAAGAGAGGACAAAAAGCGGAAAGTTACTTTGAATGTTTTGAAGAAGTTGGTTACGGTATATGGGATATATTATCAGGTATAAAGGAGGCAGTTTACGAGCCCACAGGAATGTGGCTGCCGGGAAAAATGATTAAGCCGGTACGTCACTATATGTTCAGGGGGTTGAAGTACCCCTGGACTATTCCGGAGAAATTCCTGAGGGATTTGAGATAATAGACTTAAATCCTTGCAAGATGATGATTTTTCAGGGACAGCCTTACGAAGATGAAAAGTTTGAGGAATCTATTTCACATCTCTGGAAAGCAATAAAAAACTATAACCCTGAAAAACATGGATTTCAGTGGGCGGACGATGAAGCTCCAAGATTTCAGCTTGCTCCGATGGGATATAGGGGATATATTGAGGCAAGGCCTGTAAAGGAGATAAATTTATAAAGGAAAAGCTTAGTCAGGCGAAAGCAGTGTTCTTGACAGGCACTGTTTTCGCTTATTTTTTTGAAGTGTTTCAAAATCTTTCCCGGTGGTAGGTATATATAAATTAAAAATTTTTAATAAGGATACCAATTAATGTTAAGTTATATTTTGTATTTTTTTTGAACAGCTACATATAATAAGGGACGATAGGTAAATAATGTTTGGGGAAATATTTTACAATAAAGTAAGTCGAATGGTATCCTAATTAAGAATAACTACCTTGAAGGGAGAATTAAGTATGAAACAATATATACCAATTGAAAGCGTTTTCGCCAGAGAGATTCTTGATTCCAGAGGAAATCCGACTGTTGAAGTCGAGGTTATTGCCGAGGGTGGTTTTGTCGGACGTGCTTCTGTACCTTCGGGCGCATCAACCGGTGCTTTCGAGGCTATTGAGCTGAGAGATGAGAATAGCGACAGGTACATGGGAAAAGGCGTGGTAACAGCAGTAGACAATGTAAATAATACTATAGCACCTGAAGTTGAGGGGATGAATGTATTTGATCAGGTTGCCGTAGATAAACTTATGATTGATCTTGATGGTACACCTAACAAGGAGAGATTGGGTGCCAATGCAATACTCGGTGTATCCCTGGCTGTTGCAAAAGCCGCTTCGGAGGCTTTGGGACTGGGACTGTACCAGTATATCGGAGGAGTAAATTCAAAGACACTTCCCGTGCCTATGATGAATATAATAAACGGAGGAAAGCACGCCGATAACAGCGTAAATATACAGGAATTTATGATAATGCCTGTTGGCGCTGAAAGCTTTAAGGAAGCTCTTAGAATGTGTGCTGAAGTATTCCACAATCTTAAAAAAGTTTTGCATAGTAAAGGTCTTAGTACCGCAGTAGGTGATGAAGGTGGTTTTGCACCAAATCTTGAAACAGATGAACAGGCAATTCAGGTAATCTTGGAGGCAGTTGAAAAAGCCGGCTACAAACCGGGAGATGATTTCAGAATAGCCATTGATGCTGCTGCAACAGAGATGTATCAAGAGGATGGTTCTTATTTCTTCTGGAAGACAAACATTAGAAAAAGCAAAGAAGAGATGGTAGAGTACTGGGCTGACCTTGTTAATAAATACCCGATAATATCTCTGGAAGACGGTGTGTCGGAAGAGGATTGGGAAGGTTGGAAACTGCTGACAGATAAACTGGGCAGCAAGATTCAGCTGGTAGGTGATGACCTTTTTGTAACCAATACTAAGAGACTTGAAAAAGGTATAAAGATGGGTGTTGCAAATTCTATACTGATAAAAGTAAATCAGATAGGTACACTTACAGAAACACTTGATGCAATACAAATGGCAAACCGTGCAGGCTATACTGCTGTTACATCTCACAGATCAGGAGAGACAGAGGATGCAACTATAGCTGACATAGCAGTAGCAACAAATTCAGGTCAGATAAAAACCGGAGCACCTTCCAGAACAGACAGAGTTGCTAAATACAATCAATTATTAAGAATAGAAGAAGAATTAGGAGAAGTTGCAGAATTTCCGGGAATAAAAGCATGGTTTAACCTAAAATAACATTATTTAAAAGCCAGATACAAAACATATCCTTCCTAGTTTTCGGGGTACGGCTTAGCAAAAAACACTTTCTTTATGCCTTCTAAATCGAACCATTAATTGAGCCATTAAAGGTAAAGAGAAATGCTAAGTGAAAATCATATATCATAGAAAAATATGAGAGCTAAGCCTGTACCCCACAAATTTTTTGGTAAGAGTGTTTTTATAAAATAAATTAGAAAAACAAGTCTCCGGACTTGTTTTTTCCATTTAAGTATGATAAAATTTGACTTGTCTATTTTAGGAGGTGTTTAAGTTGGAAGCTGCAAAATGGATTGTTAATATACTACACATTATCTTTGCTGTTTCAATAATTATTATTGTATTGTTACAGTCAGGAAAACAGGCTGGTTTGTCAGGCTCAATAGCAGGAGGAGCAGAGACATTCTTCGGCAAGAACAAGGGTCGTACTATTGATGCATTGCTTGGAAAGTATACTGCTTTTGCTGCGATTGCATTTCTCATTACATCTATTGCTCTTTACTTGTTGATAGATAGAGTTGGTTAATTTGTACTTATAAAATTAAGCCTAAGTGTATATCGTACACTTGGGCTTTTTGCATGTTGGATATTTTTTTGCATATAATATAGGTATAATATACTGGTTGATATTCCAGATAATACTATGCTAATATTAAAGAGTTGTAGGATGTATTTTATTTATATTTTATAACTATATTTGCGGCTTCTGGAGGTTTATTATGAATAGAGATGAGGCTTTTGAAGAACTCAAAATCCGATTGAACCATAAAGATATTCTTAGACATTCCTTAGCAGTGGAAGCAGTAATGAAAGAATTTGCGAGATATTATGATGCCGACGTTGAGATATGGGGCCTGGCCGGTCTTTTGCACGATATAGATATTGAAAAAACAGCAGGCGATCCTGAAAAGCATAGTATTGTAGCTGCTCAAATAATTGAAAATTTTGACATAGACGAATCAATTATTTATTGCATCCGATCTCAAAATGATTACCATACAATACCAAGAAAAAGAAAAATGGATAAAGTACTGTATGCTGCAAATCATCTTACACACCTAATAACTTACTGTGCTGATAAACTGCCGGACAATAACCTTTCAGATGTTACACCTAAAATGGTACTTGAAAATATTTCAAAGTCAGATATTGAAGGAATAAACATTGAACATATAAAGCATTATATAGAATTGAATATTACTTTATTAGAATTTGTGGAAATAACCTTAAATGCAATGCAAAAGAATTTTGACAATACAAAAATGTAAAGGTTACTTATTTGTAACTTTTTTTTTGTAGTTTTGTAACTACTGAAAAAATAATTAAATATAAAATAAAGATAGATGAAATAACAATAATATAAATAAGGGGTATGGGTGAAGTAAATTGAAAAAATTTTTTGGGGTAACAATTGCAGTTTTAGCATTAATAGTTTTAGTGGCAACAATATGCGTCAAAGAAGGCAAAATACTGAATAATAACAATAATATCAGTATTCAAACGAAATCTGAAAGTCAAAAAAATGCTAACGATAGTAAAAAAGGACCGTCTCAGCAGTCTAACACAGTAGCTCCCTCTGATACTACAAAAAAGCCGGAGGATAAAAAACCTTTAGAGCCGGGAAAGGATACAGCGAAACAGACCCTTCCGGGCAAAAACGAACCTATGGTTGCACTTACATTTGATGACGGGCCTCATCCGCAGAACACAATACTGATATTAAATGCTCTAAAAAAATATAATGGACATGCAACCTTCTTTGTTGTAGGAAACAGAGCTGAGAGTTTTCCCAGTGTTATAAAGCAAATCTATAACAACGGAAATGAAATTGGTAATCATAGCTACAGTCATAAACAATTAACAACGCTAAATAACGACGGAATTAACAAAGAATTAAACAAAACATCTGATATAATACAGAACATTATTCAAAGAAAACCGTCTATAATAAGACCGACTTATGGAAGTGTAAATAGCAGAGTAAAAACATGCTCAGGTGCTCCGCTAATTCTCTGGTCCATAGATACTTTAGACTGGAAGACAAAGAATAAGGCATCAACAGTAAATAATGTAGTTGGTAAGGTAAAGGACGGAGACATTGTACTGATGCATGATTTGTATAAACCCACCGCTCAGGCAGCAGAGGTAATAATACAAAAACTGTCTTCGCAGGGATTTAAACTAGTTACCATTGATGAACTTTTTGCTGCCAGAGGAGTAAAGCTTGAGAGTGGACAGGTATATAGCAGTGCTTACAAGAAAAAGTAGGAAGGAATTCTTTTATAATGGAAAGTAAGGTTCTTATAATAGAAGATGAAGAAAGTATAAGAGGTTTCTTAAAAATAAACTTCAAAAAGCATAATTTTATTGTTATAGAAGCAGCTACAGGAGAAGAGGGATTATTAAAGGCAAGACAAGAAAATCCGGATGTTGTGCTCTTGGATGTTATGTTGCCCGGAATAAGCGGATTTCAGGTGTGTGAAACACTTAGAAAAGAGTTGCCCGGAGTCGGAATAATTATGCTGACTGCCAGAGGACAGGATATAGATAAAATAAAAGGTTTGGAGTATGGTGCGGATGACTATGTTGTAAAACCTTTTAATACTACAGAGCTTATTCTGAGGGCAAAATCCCTTTTAAGACGATTGGTGGGAAAGGGTACATCAGACAGTAAAGAGGATACGCTAAAAAGCGGTGTATTCAAGCTGGAGCTTTATTCTCAAAGAGTGTTTAAGGAAGATAAGGAGATTCTGCTTACACCAAAAGAATTTTTCTTACTAAAAATCTTTCTGGAAAATAAAAACAAAGCTTTTACCAGAGATGAACTTTTGGACAAGATATGGGGCTATGACTACATGGGAGATACCAAGATAGTTGATGTCAATATAAGGAGACTGAGAAGCAAGATTGAAGATAAGGATTCCCACGGTATGTTTATTGAAACAGTATGGGGTATCGGGTACAGATGGCGGAAGGAATGATGTCTATGACATTTAAAGGCAGTATTCAGGCCAGATTGGTAAGAAATTTTATACTGATTATTCTTATAAGCGTTCTTGCTTTTGAAGCACTGCTTGTGTATTTCACGCGTTTTTATTTCTACAATAATATTGAGAGTATTTTAACAAATCAGATTAAGACTGCTTCTGACTTTTATACCCGATATTTTTCTGATGTCCCTTTGGATGTTAACATTATGGACAATGCCGATTTATTCTGGAAACAAACTACGGGACAGGTTCAGATTGTAGGAAACACCGGGGAAGTGTTATTGGATTCCCAGGGACTTGAGTCGGGAGAATATGTGTCCGGCAATGACTTCAAGCTGGCCCAGCAGGGCAAAAAAGGTGTGTGGGTGGGAAGAATCAACAATGGCAGTGAGCAGATTATGATTGTATCCTACCCCCTCAAATCAGATACTGAGCAGGTTGGAGTAGTAAGGTTTATAACCTCCTTAAAAGATGTTGACAGAATTATATTTAATATTTCCATGATATTTATAATAATCGGAATTGTTGTTATTCTGGTTGCAGGTACTATTAGTATAGCTCTGGCACATAGTATCATTCATCCGATCAAAAATGTAACGGGAGCAGCCGAATTAATGGCAGAGGGAAATCTCGATGTTAGAATATGCAAAAGCAGAAATGATGAGATTGGTAAGCTTTCGGATACTCTCAATTACATGGCTTCAGAAATACAAAAAAGAGAACGAATCAAAAACGATTTTATATCTACGGTTTCGCATGAACTCAGAACACCTCTGACATCAATAAAAGGCTGGGCAAATACCATAATTGATGATGATTACAGTGACCGAGAAATTCTTAGTGACGGATTGAATATCATTGTAAAGGAAAGTGATCGGCTCACAGACATGGTTGAGGAACTTTTGGACTTTTCTCGTTTCGTTTCGGGAAATGTTGAGCTAAAAAAGGAAAAGACAGACGTTAGTTCCATTGTTGACTACATACAAAAACAAATGAGTGATAGAGCTAAAAAAGAAAAAATTAGCTTTGTTGCTAAATGTGAAAATATCCCTATTGTTGATTTAGATAGAAACAGAATTACTCAGCTTTTGATTAATCTGTTGGGAAATGCCTTCAATTTTACACCTCAGAACGGAAGGGTAGCATTAATTTCATTTTGGGAGAATGAGAATGTTGTTTTCAGGGTTGAGGATACCGGCTGTGGTATAAGCCCAGAGGAATTACCTCTGGTAACGGAGAAATTCTACAAGGGAAATAGCAGCAACTCTCATACGGGACTGGGGCTTTCAATCTGCGATGAGATAGTAAAGCTGCACAATGGAAGTCTGAGCATTGAAAGCGAACTGGATAAAGGAACAATTGTAACAGTGAGGATTCCTATTGGAGGCTGATATTTTGGCAAAGAAAATAAGAGTACTTTTAACAATATTATTATTAATTACTGCATCCTTATTTTCAGGCTGCAGCAGTATCAATTTCAGTATCGAGGATACAATAAAGCCCCCGGAAGGCAAAAATATTGCCGTAAAAGGTACATGGAAAATACAGAATTATATTTTAACTGACAATAGCTCATTGACACCTGAGAAACAGGAGAAGTATGAGCAGTTTATCGGGAAGGAAGCTGTTTTTGACAATGAAGTCGGTGCTATTTTCAAAGATGTCTGTATTAATCCCCAATATAAAAGTATTAGAACATCCGCAGGAGCTTTTATACAAAATAAATACCGTGTGAGTGAAGATGTTCTTGGTATTACTACTGAGAATGTGAATGTAGTCACAATAACAACAGATAACCAGCTTTTTCATGAGCTTATAGTTACAGATGCGAATACTGCATATGTCTACATGGAAGGTGGTTTTTTGGCATTGAAAAGAATTTCTGTGGATATAGATGAAAAAATCAGAGCAGAAAGTCTTGGAAGTGTGGGCTTGGATATAGATAGCGGAGATTATAAGGAAGACCCCTTGCTCAGGTCAGGAGTTCTTCTGGGAATTAGATCTGCCGATAATACTTACCATACACTATGGCTTTATTTCAAAAATCGTGAAACAAAGGCTAAATTGTATACAAATCAGCTGATAGTTCCAAGGGCAAAAGGATTCTGGGAAATCGGTTTCATACCTACTAATAATGAGATGAATATATATGCGGAGCCTTTTGCAGAACTATCCAAAAAGCACCAAACAAAGTTGGTAAGCAGAATAAATATGATTAACAAAAAGCCTAATTCAAAAATACTTTTTGTCGGAAACGACTATATAGGTATTGAAAGCGACATGCGACTAGGGGTTTTACCTATAGACAATCTTGCTACTAAAAAGCCCGTGCTGCTGTCGGATATAATTGAAGGCGGTTCTACCAAGACATTAAAGCAATCAGCAGAGGTGTTTATATCCTCTTTGGATAGCAAAAGGGCGGACGGGCTGAACCGCCAGCCTCAGGAAGACAATTTTACTTTACAGAGAAGAAACGGACATTGGATCATGAAAAGCCGTCTTTATTATAAGGACTCTTCGGCTGATAGAAAGTATGAAGATTTTGACGTAAAGCAAATGGTGCCTTCAAAGTTAATACATTATGATGAAATGAATATTCCATGGAATGAAATTAAATCCAGAGTACCGTGGACAAAGGATGCTTATATGTCGCCTAATAAAGATATTGCCATGTTGGTATCTGAAGATTATATAATTGTATATACTGTTCAAAACAAGAATGCCATAAGCAAGCAGCTGCTTAAAATACCCCTTAAAGAAGGGGAGTCCATTATCATGACAGAATGGGCCACCGGAAAGTATGCCGATATGTGGGGGGAATTTTCGGAAACAGCTTTTGACAATAGCAATGACAACGGTGAATTTTAATTGAAATACTTGGAATAATATATTAGTATAAGGGAGAAGTGCGTTAACTTTAAAAAGAAGATGGAAAGGTAATTTAATACATGGCAGACTTGGAAGAACGTAAAGAACGAATTGTTGCATTTATGAGGGATAAAGCATATAAACCTCTTTTATTTAAGGAACTTTTAATGGTTCTTGACGTGCCGGAAAAAGATATTGAACTCTTTACACAGGTAATTGATGAACTTGAAGAAGAAGGAAGAATATTTAAGACCCATGGAAAAAGGTATGGTGTACCGACAAGGCTAAATCTGGTGACAGGAAGGATTCAGGGGCATGAAAGGGGATATGGCTTCCTCATACCCGATGATGAGCTTATGGAAGATGTATTTATCCCTGCAGACAGCCTTAACGGAGCTATGCATAATGACAGAGTTGTGGCACGGGTAAATAAGAAAAGTTCAACAGACAGGAGAATGGAAGGCGAGATAATACGTATTCTGAAAAGGGCTAATACCACTTTGGTAGGAACCTTTGAAAACAGTATGAGCTTCGGTTTTGTGGTTCCTGATAATAAGAGAATTTCAGGAGATATTTTTGTCTCAAAGAGCGAGTTTCAGGGTGCAAAAAAAGGACAGAAGGTTGTAGTTGAGATACTAAAATATCCGGAAGCCAGAAGAAATGCTGAAGGCAGGATAATTGAAATAATAGGCGACAGGAATGAAACAGGGGTCGATATCCTTTCCATAATAAAATCCTATAACCTTGAAGAGGATTTCCCTGAGGATGTTCTAAATCAGGCAAATTCCGTAAGTGAAACAGTAACAGAGGAAATGATACAGGGAAGGCGTGATTTAAGGGGACTCCGCATGGTTACAATAGACGGAGAAGATGCAAAAGACCTTGATGATGCGGTTTCAATTGAAATACTGGAAAACGGGAATTACAGACTTGGTGTTCACATTGCAGATGTAACCAACTATGTTACGGAAAACTCTCCTCTTGATATTGAAGCACTTGACAGAGGGACAAGTGTATATCTTGTGGACAGGGTTATACCAATGCTTCCTAGAAAATTGTCCAACGGTATTTGCAGCCTTAACCCACATGTTGACAGGCTGAGTTTTACCGTAATTATGGACATAGATAAAAACGGAAGAGTATATAACCATGAGATATTTGAAAGTGTAATTAATATAGATGAGAGAATGACATACACCAACGTATATAAGATACTGGCGGATAATGACCAGGAGCTTATAAAACGCTACAGTCATGTTGCTCCTGATTTTTACAAAATGCAGGAACTTGCACTTATATTAAGGAAGAAAAGATTCCAGAGAGGTGCTATTGATTTCGACTTTGATGAAGCAAAGGTAGTACTGGATGAAAAGGGCAGGCCTATTGACGTAAAAAGATATGAAATAACCATTGCAAACCAGATAATTGAAGAATTTATGCTGGCCTGCAATGAAACTGTTGCGGAGCATTTTTTCTGGACAAATACACCCTTTGTATATAGAGTACACGAAGACCCTGATGAAGAAAAAATCCACAATCTGAACGAATTTCTTTACAATCTGGGATACAGCATAAAGGGCATAAATAAAATTCATCCCAGAGCCTTACAGGACCTTTTGGAAAAGGTTAAAGGAACCAGACACGAGAGAATAATCAGTACGGTTATGCTAAGATCCTTACAAAAAGCCCGGTATAGCAATGAAAGTACAGGACACTTCGGTTTGGCTGCAAAATACTATTGTCACTTTACATCGCCTATCAGACGATATCCGGATTTGATAATTCACAGGATAATGAAGCTATATCTGAAAGGCGGAATGAGTGAGGAAAAAATCCGCCAATTAGAAGGAATACTGCCTGAAATAGCAAAACAGTGCTCTGAGCGTGAAAGAGGAGCAGATGAGGCTGAAAGAGAAAGTGAAGACCTGAAAAAGGTAGAATATATGAAAGCTCATGAAGGAGAGATATTTGAAGGTATTATTGCAAATGTAACTTCCTTTGGTATGTTCATAGAGCTTGACAACACCATAGAAGGTCTGGTCAGAATGAGCAGCATGGAAGATGACTACTATAACTATGACGAAGCTCATTACTGTCTTGTAGGTGAACGAACACGCAAAATATACAGAATAGGCGATACAGTCAAGGTTATTCTTGCAAAAGCCGACATATCTGCAAGGAAAATTGAGTTTATACTGGTTGAGTCTGATGATGATTTTGACAGCATTGACGAGGAAACTGAAGATGAAATAATATTTACAAAGCGCAAGAAAGAACCTTCAGCTGTTAAGAGAACCAGCCGGAGTACAAAACCGGATAAGGATAAGGCTGATGATAAGGGCAGAAGGAGTACTTCTTCCGGCAATAAACCCGGCAAAAAGGGAAAAATCATAGATAAAAAGGTTTATGAAAAAATAATGGGAAAAAGGAAAAGGAAAAAAAGGTAGGGTCAAATGATACTGGTTAGTGCATGTTTAGCAGGACTGGACAGTAAATATAACGGTAAAAGCAACTATAACGAGTATATAGAGAGACTTGTCAGAGAAGGCAAAGCAATTATGGTATGCCCTGAACAGATGGGAGGGCTACCTACTCCAAGGGACTCTTGTGAGATTGTCTGCGGAGTCGGAGGAGACGTCCTTGAAGGGAAGTCAAAAATAATAGACTCAAAAGGACAAAATCAAACAGAAAAATTTTTAAAAGGTGCTGAAGAAACACTAAAGGTAGGCAGACTCTATAACATAAAAAAAGCAATACTAAAATCAAAAAGCCCCTCCTGCGGTGTTGGGAAAATATATGATGGAACCTTCAGCGGAAAGCTAACTGAAGGTAACGGAGTTACTGCAGAACTTTTAGTAAGAAATGGGTTTGAAGTAATAACTGAAGAAGAATTTTCTGCGAAATAGTTGTTATGTCAAAATAACAAAAAGCGAGTTTCAAAACTCGCTTTTATTTTTGTCTATTATCAATAGTTTGTACTCGTTAATAATAAATTAAACTACAAAACGCTTAATTTCATCACAGAATTTTTCGCTGTCATCGTTCTGAACTTCAACTTTAATAGGCTTGCTGAGGTCAAGACTGAAGATTCCCATGATTGACTTTGCGTCTACGATGTAACGTCCTGATGATAAATCTACATCAAAGTCATATTTGTTAACGATATTTACGAAATCCTTTACGTCGTTAATAGATTTTAAAGAAATATCAAATGATTTCATATTATCCATCCTCCTTATAATTAAGGTAAAAAACAATTATTTTTTTTACATTTTAATATTAACCGCTTTTCAAATATTAGTCAATGAAGATGTTTGAAGATACGGTAAAACTTAACAGAAAAATGCCACGAAGTGCCACTATATAAAGGGCTTGGAAGATTGTTGTGCATTTCTTACAAAGTTTGGGCAATGTTTTCATTCAATAATTTCTAGAATTATATGCTTGGTTTAATGTTAGGTTGGTAGTGAAATTTATAGCCATTCAGCAGCTCATTTGATATAATATTAATTGTAAAATAATAGAATATATAGTATTAATTTGAACATAAATATCAAAAAAATGACAAACAAACTAAGATTGTTAAAACCTACTAACATTAAAGGAGGTGCAATTTTATGAAAAACGAGTTTTTGTACAGCTCGGATGCATTTAATTTGCCTTTTGTATCTGTTATTATTCCGGCATACAATGCGGAAAAATATATTGAAAGGTGTCTTGAGTGTATAACTAACCAAAATTATCCCAAAGAAAAAATTGAAGTTATTGTTGTGGACAATAATTCAACGGACAATACGGCTGACATAATCAAATCTTTTAACGTCAGGTATGTATTTAATGAGAAAAAAGGACCATCCCCTTCAAGAAACAAGGGTATATCAATTGCAACCGGAGAATATCTGATTTTTACAGATTCCGACTGTCTTGCGGACAGTGATTTTGTTATGAATCATATTAACGCTCATCTAAATTTCAAAAGAAGCAATCCCAAAGTAAAAATGGTAGGAGGGGGAATAGGCGGTTATAACAAGAATTTCTGGGCAGTATGTGATGACTTCTGTTCATGGTCAGCATACCATCCTGCTTTAAAAAATCATATAAACAACAGCTATTTCCCTTCTGCCAATATTAGCGTCCCCAAAAGTCTCGTGGAGGAAATAGGCGTGTTCAATGAGGATTTGAAAACCGGAGAGGACGTTGATTTTTGCTTAAGAGTTGCATTTGGTGGATATGGACTGTATTTTGAGCCTAAAGCCAAAGTTCTTCACATTAACAGGGATACATTTCGTGAATTTATGGGACATGGAAAGTCCTGGGCAAAACCTGTCGCTAGTCCTGAGGATGTAAACAATCAACAGTGGAAAGAAAACGGAGGTTTGCTGAAAAGTATACCGATATACGCAAAAAATTATATTAAATCCATTGTTGAAGTAATATCTTATGGATTTAAAGCAAAACGTTTCTATGTAGTTTTCTTTATTCCATTTATTGTGCTTTACAAAACTTATTTTGCTTATCACCGTATGTTGTTTAGAATGAAAGCTGCCGAGAAGTAGACCGATAATATCCTAATCAGCCCACAACCTCATCAGTAAGCTTTGTGTTGAAATCAATACGATATTAATGTTATACTTTTTTAATATATATGAAATCATATAAAATGAATAAAATAAAAAATGAGGATTGAAGGCATTAATGAAAAAAGTAGCTTTTTATACATTGGGTTGTAAAGTTAATCAGTACGAGTCCGAAGCAGTTTCTTCAATATTTGAGCAAAACGGATATGAAATAGTTTCTTTTGAACAGGTTTCAAATGTTTATATAATAAATACATGTACTGTTACAAATCTGAGTGACAGAAAATCCAGACAGGCTATAAGAAAGGCGAAGAAAACAAATCCGGATTCTATAGTTATTGTTATGGGCTGTTATGCACAGACATCCTCAGAAGAAGTTTTAAAGATTCCCGGTGTTAATATGGTTATAGGTACAAAGGATCGCGGCAGAATTCTGGAGTACGTAGAAAGAATTGAAGCAGGTGAATGCAGAATAAATGCTGTGGACAATATAATGGCATCAAGGTCTTTTGAAGAGCTTAAATTAAGTACATTTAAAGAGAGGACAAGGGCATACCTGAAAATACAGGAAGGGTGCAGCCAATTCTGCGCCTATTGTATAATTCCTTATGCGAGGGGGCCTATACGAAGCAGAAAGCCGGATGATATAATAGAAGAAGTAAGACAGCTTGCAGACAGTGGATTTTTAGAGGTAGTATTGACAGGTATCCATCTTGCTTCATACGGCAGAGAACTGGAGGATACCAGCCTGCTGGATATTATTCGTAAAATACACAGTATTGACGGCATTAAAAGAATACGTTTGGGCTCTATAGAGCCTACCACAATTACAAAAGAATTTGTTGAAGCTGCCGTGGGGCTGCCAAAGCTCTGTCCGCATTTTCATTTGTCATTGCAAAGCGGTTGTGATAAAACCCTTGTAGAAATGAACAGAAAATATAACACTGATGAATATAGAAGAAGTGTAGAGCTGCTTAAAAACAATATTCCTGATGTTGCAATAACTACCGACTTGATGGTGGGTTTCCCCGGTGAAACGGGAGAGGATTTCGCAGAGTCCCGTGATTTTGCGGAAGAAATCGGTTTTTCCAAAATCCACGTGTTCAAATATTCGCCAAGAAAGGGAACTCCGGCGGCAGGAATGAAAAACCAGGTAAGCCCCGAGGAAAAGGAAAGAAGAAGCGAAATAATGCTGGCTCTCTCGGATGAGCTTGAAAAAAAATATCTGGAAAAGTATGTGGGAAGGGATATGGAAGTTTTATACGAGCAGGAGATGCACGGTGAAGACGGCTATATTGAAGGGTTGACAAATAATTATATTCGGGTAATGGCAAAAGGTGATATTAGTCTTAAAGGCAAACTGGCAGAAACAAAATTGTCAAAAGTTAATGGAGTGTTATTTGAAGGAAAAATTGTTGCAAAAGCCTGATAAATGAGGTAATATTATGGTATATAGCCTTATGAAAATTAAGGAAAAGTTGGATATTGATTAGAGGTAACTGGGAAGGTGATATAAATGGGAATTAACGAGACTATGATGTTTAAAGTGGATAATGAAAAAGAGAATGAAGCAAAAGAAATCTTAGTTTCTGTATATCAGGCACTAAAAGAAAAAGGCTACAATCCGATAAACCAGATGGTTGGATATATTTTGTCTGGTGATCCTACTTACATCACAAACTATAAAAATGCCAGAAGTATTGTCCGAAGACTTGAGAGAGATGAGTTACTGGAAGAAGTCCTTAAATTTTATCTGGAAAATCATAATGACGTACCTGAATAATTGATTAAAACAGGCACTCTCAAATGAGAGTGCCTGTTAATTTTATCTGCTAACGGAGGCAAGAATGAGAATACTTGGAATTGACTATGGAGATTCAAGAATAGGTGTAGCCATAAGTGACCCTATGGGCTGGACAGCACAGGGCTTGGAAATGATTAAGAGCAAGGAAAGTTTGAAAAAAGCTGTCTTACGTTTATCAGAAATAATAAAAGAATATGGTGTTACAGACATAGTTATAGGGTATCCTATCAATATGAACGGTACTAAAGGGCCAAGAACTGAAAGAACCGAAGAATTTATAAAAAAGATTTCTGATTTTGGTGAGTTTAATATAATAAAATGGGATGAGAGACTTACTACCGTGTCAGCGCACAGAACTATGAACGAATTGGGCATAAAAGCTTCAAAAAAGAAGGACATTGTGGATACAATGTCAGCGGTATTAATTCTTCAAGGTTATCTTGATAGAATGGCAGGTAATAAAAAAAGTTGATATTGGAAAACATCTACATGTGTGTTATTATAAAATAAATGTATTCAGATTTTTGATACATTTTTGGGCATTCAAAGACTTATACTAGGAGGAAGTATATATGAACGATGAAGAAAGAGATGATATTGTTGTACTGTTAGGAGAGGACGGAGAAGAAGTTGAATTCGAACATCTCGATACCATAGAAATGGAAGGTAACGAGTATGTAATATTGCTCCCCCTTGAAGAACAGGAAAACGAAGAAGTAGATGAAGTTGTTATTTTGAAAATTGAACACAATGATGATGGCGATGACTCGTTTATTACTGTTGATGACGAAGAAGAACTTAACAGAGTATTTGAAGAATTCAAAACCAGAATGGAAGACGAATACGATTTTGATGAGTAATCAATGCTCAGATTAAATGTGAATAGATAAACCCTTAAATAATCAGGACTTCAGCTTGCTAGGCTGTGGTCCTTTTTATATTTCCCGTATACAATATGGGTATTAACTCAAAGTTATTATTATTTATTTAGTTTTAATATTCCATAACTATAAAAAGTAGTGTAAAATGTAATTAAATTATGTTAACCTTCATAAAAAGTACTCACCTAACCATACTCTAAGATTCAAAGGAGAAAAATATGAATATAAGGAAAAAGCTTACTATTTTTGTAACAGGGTTAGCAATTCTTTCTATCGCAGTTACACAAATATCATCTTACTTAAAGTCCAAAGACATAATAATAACTCAAACAAATACAATGGCAAAGGATTTAAGTTCGGCATATGCAGACAATATTTCCAGTTTAATTGAAAAAGAAAACGCAGTCGTAAGTGCACTTGCATCTCAGAGGAGCATTATTGAATTACTTGAGCAGTCCAAGTCAGGTAACAAAACAGACCAAAGTATACAGATAGAAAAGGAATGCAATAAGCTTTTAAAAAATACTGAAAAACAAGAATGGAATTTGGAACATGTTTTTATCGTTAATACCAATAACTTAATAATTGCCGATTCAAACACAAACACCTTAGGCCAAGACATATCAGACCGTGCTTACTCCTTGCAGACTCTATCAGAAGGAAAACCTATCACAAGCGATGCTCTTAAATCAAAAGCAACAAATAAGAACATTTCTGTCTTTACATATCCCGTAAGAGACGATTTTGGTAAACTGATAGGGTATGTTGCTGCAGCAGTTTATACGGACACTTTTAGCGGATATCTTCAAGATAAAAGGATTCTTGGTACTAAATCAAGCTATGTATTTTTAGTAGATAAATCAGGTAATATTTTATATCATCCGGAAAAGAATAAAATCGGAGAACCCATAGAGACCCCCCAAATAAAAAATATCATAAGCAAACCTGAAGGCAAAATATCAGACGTAATAAATTATGATTATAAAGGAAAAGGGAAAATAGCAGCCTATAAATTTATTAACCAAACAGGCTGGTTACTTATTTTAACAGGCACAATTGATGAGGTTACTGCACCCGTGGACGCAATGCAAGTCTTTATTTTGACACTAAGTCTGATAATGATAGTAGTTGCTTCTGCGGTGGGATATTTCATTGCAATACGCATTTCTAGGCCTATAGAAAGATTAACGCATCTTATCCATAATACTTCCAAGCTGGATTTAACATATAATAACGCATTTGAAATATATCTAAAGGGTAAGGACGAAATAGGTACTATAACCAGAGCTGTAGCAGAAATGCGACAGGTTCTGCGTGGCATGGCAGGTAAATTGATTGAAGTATCTGAAAAGATAAATGACAATGCACAGTATGTCAGTACCCTGGCAAATGACGTGAAAATGAATTCACAGGAAAATTCAGCAACCACACAAGAGCTGTCGGCAGGAGCAGAAGAGTCTGCCGCATCTACCGAGGAAATTTCAGCTTCTATTAATGAGGTTGAAAATAATGTAAATACAATTGCTCAAAAGACCAAAGAAGGGGCTGATGTGTGCAGGCAAATAACGGATAAAGCATTAAAACTAAAGGAAGACGCTACTATTTCCGGTCAAAAGGCAAAATCAATATATGAGGATGTAAAGCAGAAAATAGAGGAATCAATAGAGCAATCTAAGAGTACGCAACAAATAAACATTTTGGCCGATACTATTCTTCAGATTACCGAGCAGACAAACCTATTGGCACTTAATGCTGCCATAGAGGCGGCAAGAGCCGGGGAATCAGGAAAAGGTTTTGCAGTAGTTGCTGATGAAATCCGAAAACTGGCAGAGCAATCTTCACAGACTGTGGGAGGTATACAGAGAATGGTTGAAGAAGTGAATAAGGCGGTCAAGAATATGAATGAAAGTTCAACTGCCATACTATCTTTTGTTGACAAGGAAGTTCTTCGGGATTATAAGAAATTAGCAGACATCAGTGAACAGTATAATAATGATTCAAACTTGGTTAATGGATTAATGTCCGACTTCATTCATACTTCAGAAGAGCTTAATTCAACAATAACAAATGTATCAACCGCAATAAACGAAGTTGCACAGACTGTTGTTGAAAGTGCCAGAGGAATTGAGGATATCGCTATAAAGACATCTTCCATTGTTGTAAAGACAGAAGAGGTTGATGAAAAAGCGGTAGAAAACTTAGACAGTGCAAAAGAGCTTTATGATATTGTATCGAAGTTCAAATTATAACCAATGTAAATTCCTAAAAAAGTACCCTGACAACCAAAGAGGAGTAGTCATAAAGACAACTTGTGAACCGAGGTTCAAGGTAAACTGAATACGGAAAAAGCAACCGCACAGGACAAAATCCTGTGCGGTTGCTTTTATAGTTGTTGTGTTGCAATGCGTTCATGCACAAGAGGCAGGACTATTTTGTCTATCTCTAAACGGAAATCGTTATCCTCAATATACTTTGTGCAGAAATCTTGATTTTGCTGCAGTCGAGCAATGACCACATCCATGATATTGTTTTCATAGGCTACTTGGAACATATCCATTGGATTCTTTGCACGGAGCTGCATTTCTGGGTTTTTAGCCATGTCCTCGACAAACTGCTCAATAACCTTATCCATCTCTGTAAATGTTGTGCCTAAACGTTCATTGAGTTTAGCAATGAGCTCACTAAGGGTAGCCTTTTCTTCTTCTGGCGGCAGCCCTGCACCGTGTCTACCTCCTGGTAAGACTCCAGTTTGATTTTCAAGTTGTATTTTGCCTTCAAAGATTTTCTGCAAACGATAGTATTGTAGAGCTACGTCATTATCCAAGTTTGGAGTTTTGCTCTTACCATCCGCAGGAAGCTTGCGGAGCAAACACTTTGCAAAGGCACTAAACTTGTGTAGGTCAGAATCATTAAGCTTAATGATATGACAGATAAAAGAATACAGACGGATAAACTTCCTCAAGGTGACCTTGAATTCTTTCTGTTCAAGTTCGCTTTCCATTGCACAATATCTGTCTATCGCGGGATCAAGATAGGGACTGAGCTTTCCGAAGTCCAGCTCGGTTTGCTTTGCAGAATCTTTAAAAAAGATTCTTGCAAAGGATTTAACTTCTGACTCCGTGTAAATGCGGTAGCCATCCAAAGTGGTTTTTAAATCATAGACCAAGTTTGGATCGGTAATGTCATCCACATCGGTGCGCTCATAATAAGGCTGAAACGCTTCGAAAATCTCCTCTTTGGTGTTGGCGAAATCGAGCACAAACGTATCGCTTTTACCATAGCACATACGGTTTAAGCGCGAAAGTGTCTGCACCGCTTTTACACCGGACAGTTTCTTGTCCACATACATGGTGTGTAGCAGCGGCTGGTCAAACCCAGTTTGGTACTTTTCTGCTACCAATAGGATTTGATATTCTTCACCCTCAAAACGCTCTGGCAATTCGCTCTCTGCAAACTTGTTGAGCCCTGACTCAGTATAATCCGCACCATCGTCCTTAACTATTCCGGAGAAGGCGACCAACACACCGAGATCTTTATACTTCATCTTTTTTATGTATTTCAGAAACTCAAAATAGTATCTAACAGCATGAAGTCTTGAACCGGTAACCAGCATAGCCTTAGCTTTG
Source organism: Ruminiclostridium papyrosolvens DSM 2782 (assembly GCF_029318685.1). NCBI lineage: Bacteria > Bacillati > Bacillota > Clostridia > Eubacteriales > Oscillospiraceae > Ruminiclostridium > Ruminiclostridium papyrosolvens. The sequence continues at coordinate 3,393,942 of NZ_CP119677.1, read as the reverse complement.
CCACCAATTTCATGCTGAGTAACACTGCGAAAATGCTCAATGATGATTTCTGTTTTCTGCGCTAAATTGTGTGGATGCAAACTTAAAAATTTACCCAAAGCCTTATTTGCCTTGCTTTTACCATAGAGAGGATCGTCCGCAATTTTTTTGCCCACTTGGAAATATGTTTGGTATGTCGTATAGTTTTCCAATATATCAAGGATAAAATTTTCCTCAATCGCCTGTCTCATACTGTACACATGAAAAGCATGCGGTAAGCCATCTGTCCCGCGAGTGCCAAAAATCTCCAGTGTTTTTTGCTTGGGCGTTGCAGTAAAGGCAAAGAAGGATAGATTCTGTTGAATGCCGTGACTTGCCATCTCTCTGGCTACTTCATCTTCACTGTCATCTGTCTGGCTCTCAATGCGAGCTTCTGTTTCTGCAAATTGATGGAGCTTTTCTTCAATCTCATCATCTCCCTTTGTTTCAATTTCCGCTAAAGCTTCCTTGAGCTTTTCACTCGCCTTGCCTGTTTGTGAGGAATGAGCTTCATCTACAATAACGGCGAATTTCTTTTCTGAGGAGTGCTCCACTTTATCCAAAATAAACGGAAAGGTCTGCAAGGTGGTGATGATAATTTTAGCATTGTTATTCAGGGCATCGGTAAGCTGCTTTGATTTAGATATACTGCTTTTTTCATCAATCCGTGCCACAACACCGTCTACATGCTCGAATTGATAAATGGTATCTTGCAACTGCCGATCCAACACTCGCCGGTCAGTAATGACAACAATGCTATTGAATACTACCTGACTTTCACTATCATGCAGCGTGGATAAATGATGTGCCAACCACGCAATTGAGTTTGATTTGCCCGAACCGGCAGAATGTTGAATCAAATAGTTATGCCCAGCACCGTTTTCCTTTGCATCAGAAATTAAAAGGCGAACGACTTCAAGCTGATGATAACGAGGGAAAATCAGACTTTCTTTCAACTTCCCTGTTTTTGTGTCCTCCTCTTTTTTGAGGTGGAGATATCGTTCGATAATGTCCAACAAGCTATCCTTTACAAGAACTTCTTCCCACAAATAAGCAGTACGGAAGCCATTAGGGTTGACCGGGTTTCCTGCACCACCATTGTTTCCCTTGTTGAACGGCAGAAAAACAGTACCCTTTCCTGCAAGTTTAGTGGTCATATATGCTTCTTCGGTATCAACCGCAAAATGCACCAATGCACCTCGCTTGAAAGCAAACAAGGTGTCTTTGTTGCTGCGGTCTTCCTCATACTGCTGGATGGCGTTGGAATAGCTTTGACCAGTAAGTGGATTTTTCAGCTCCAGTGTAACGATAGGCAGGCCGTTCAGCAAGAGGACTGTATCCACAGAATCCTTAGGCTTGGAAACGCTGTGATGCACCTGTCTCATAACCGTTAGAATGTTTGCTTGGTAACGCTCAACGGTAGTCTTGTTCATCTGGTTGGCGGGCTTAAAGTAGCACAAAGCAACCTCTACGCCCAAATCTTTTACACCATGGCGTAGCACATCAAGTGTGCCCCGGTTTTTTAGCTCGTCCGAAAGGCGCTTAATAAAGTTTTGCGGTACACAGTCTCCATGCCGTTTGCAAAGACTTTCCCAAGACTTCGGCTGCGTATTTTGAATGAATCGCAAGACTGTTTTTGCGTCCATACCAAGCAATGCACTAAAATCGGAGGGGTTACCTTTCTCATAGCCGCCAAAGGTTGTAAGGCTATATTCAATTTCTGTTTCAAATATTTTTTCTCTGGTATCCAGTGCCATTAGCTATCCCTCCTCTTCGTTTTACTACCGTATCCGCATGGGATCATATGGTTTTTCCTCATCCACTCCAACGCTTTCAACCAGCGGGCTCTGTCAATTCGTTTCTTTTCTTCGCTCCAATGGGTCAGCACTTCATCGACAATCTGATCATCGCCGGGGGTCTGTCCTTCAATCAAAAAGTCATTCCATGCCCCATAGAGCGTGGCGATAATTTCGCAATGCTCGGTATCCAAAGTGCGCAACAAGCCAAGAATTCTGTCGATGCAATCGCTCTGTTCCTGACTGAAGTTTGATTCGAAATAGGGCACATATTCCAGACTTTTTTCAAGTTTACTATATTTGCTGCCATGATTATTTTTGTTGTACCCAAACCACTTTGCCTTTGGGAGTTGGGCATCAATGGAACGAAGCACCTGCGGATTATACGGCCCGGCAGCATGACGAGCATACTCGGTGTGCAGATCCAACTGGGCGCAGTATTCACTCAGAAACAATAATTTTTCCAACTTAACATGTCCCAGTGTTGGTTCAGCACATAGCTTATCCAGTATTCGTGCAGCTAGCACACGCCGCTTGAAATGAATATTGGCACCATTTGTTTTGGCTTTTGGTTGCTCTACTGTTGCTACTATTTCGGAATCAGCAACTTTGATTTTTCCCGTTACCGCTTCGCTAATGATGGATTGACGGTATTCTTTGAATAAAGAAACTTGCTGTTCGGTGGTGGATATTAAGTCGTCAATTTCCGCCGTTTTATTTCTCAAGTAATTGCTTATCTGCTTTTGCTCAGACTTAGGCGGCAACAGAATAGGGAGTCGTTTTAAATCTTTATAATTCATGGACTGGCGAACGCCATTTCCTAAGCTATAAAAGATTTTCATCAAATCGTAAGCGTGAAGCAAATCAGAAAGGAATAACCCATCAACCTCATCAGAGGGGATTAGACCTACATATGCAGAAGTAATAATACCTTTTTCGCGTACAAATCCAGAGCGCAGGCTACGCTTATCGTTCTGCAAATCAGTTAACCGCAAAATCGTATATCCACCCTCAACAATCTGATATGTTTCAAATGATTCGGGCAGCAGTCCAAAGTTAGTATCAATATCTTTTTTAACAATTTTTCCGTAGCTTAAGCTCAAAAGGTTGACACATTGGTTTCCGCTGTTCTTGGCCTTGTTTTCAAATGCTACTGTGAATAAAGGCTTTACCTCCCAATGTTCAGGAATCTGTCCAATCCAATCAACTCCACTGTCTTTCATCGGTACAGATGGATCAAGTCCTCGTGTAACCGCTTCACTGATAATTGCCTGCCGCTTTTCTTTCAGCAGTTCAATCAGCTTTTCTTTGTCAGCAATAATGCTGTCAATTTGGGTGGTTTTTCGGTCAAGGTAATTTGCAATAACAATTTGCGCATCAATATTTGGGAATGAGGCTATAGTATTTTTGAGCGTTCCTTGAGAAATTGTAAAAACTTTGATTCCACTTACGGCCTGCTGAATTTGTGCTCTGAAATTCTGCGAATCAAACAAATACGCAAAATATTTATAAAACACATCTTTGGAAACGGGGCGTGCTATCACCGTATGATATCCTGCGAAAATACTGCTATCGCTAACAAGGCATGTAAAGTTACCAGAACCACCTTTGTCTTCCGATGTATCTGCAAATACAAAGTCCCCCTTTTTAATAAGGGCTTGCGATGATGTATCTAAATAGCTTTCAGATACAAATGGAAGTACATGCTTTGACATATCAAGTATCACACCATATTTTGAATGTACTTGCCCGTAGCTAACACATGGGATACCCGTCTCGCTCAGATTCTCTTTTGTAATGCTTAATCCTTTTCCAAATTTAAACAAATACTTTAACTTAATACTTTTTCGCTCCACATTTTCACCCCCTTACTCGAACAAGTCTGCAATATCAGCCTGTATCTTATCTTCCAGTGCTTTTATTTCACTTAAAATTACACTGCTTGCACGCAGCGGAACATATTTATAAAACTGCCGTGTAAAGGGAATTTCATATCCCTTTTTTGTTTTGCTCTCATCAATCCATGCATCGGGCACATGGGGCAGAACCTCCTGCGCAAAATACTCCTGAATATCCGTTTTCAAAGGGACGGTTTCATAATCACGCAGAGATGTATTTGCAACCTGATTTCCCTTAGCGTCCAAATAAATGGTACCGTTTTCATCCTCTGCACTAAGCACATTGTAAAGCAGTGTTCTCTGCTGCATAGCAGTGAGCTTGTGCTTTTTTACCACTGGCGCAATTAATGCTTTAAATTGCTTTTCATCGCTGTAAACTTCATTGCCCAAGGCGACCAAATCATTTTTAAGGTCAATCAAATCCTGTGGCATTGGCTGACCATCTAAATCATTTTGTGACCAGCTCCATGTACAGTTTTTCTTTTTCTGAAAGACAATAGGCAAACTGTAAACACGGTCTTCGCAACAGGAAAAGTTGTATCGGACAGGGCGTTCGACCGTAACTTTCCAGTATCCAAAATCCTCGTTGTCAAAAATCTTGCTGTACTCATTGGGTAAAAAGTCTTTATGAATACCAACAATCTCATTGATCTGTGTATCGGTAATTTGATTTCGTTTGCTGCCTAAGGATTTACGCATCTTTTCTGAAAAATCTGCAGCGTTAATCAGCTGTATCTTTCCTTGACGCAGTTTGCTTTTTCGATTGGTGACAATCCAAATATAAGTGGAGATGCCGGTGTTATAAAACATCTGGTCAGGCAGAGCGACGATGGTCTCCAGCCAGTCGTTTTCAATAATCCAACGGCGAATCTCACTTTCACCGCTACCGGCATCACCGGTAAATAGTGGAGAACCATTAAAAACAATGGCAATACGGCTGCCACCCTCATCAACAGGCTTCATTTTACTAATCATGTGTTGGAGAAATAGGAACGAACCGTCAGAAATACGAGGTAGGCCTGCGCCAAAGCGTCCGGCAAAACCGAGCTTTTCGTTTTCTTCTTTGATTGCCTTGTCATACTTCTTCCATTCCACGCCGAAGGGTGGGTTGCAGAGCATGTACGAAAAAGTTTTTCCGGCAGTACCATCCTCAGTAAAACTGTTGCCACGATAAATGCGGTCATACTGTTGCCCCTTAATCAGCATGTCCGATTTGCAAACAGCATAGGTCATCGGGTTAAGCTCTTGCCCATAGCAATCTACATAAATTGTTTGATTAAGCGACTTCAAATAATCAGAACCAATCGCCAGCATGCCACCCGTACCGGCCGCAGGGTCGTACAGGGAGGTCATTTTACCATCTTCGGAAAGCTCGGCACCGTCCTCGTTAAAAATAAGCGATACCATTAACCGAATAACTTCACGAGGGGTAAAGTGTTCACCGGCTGTCTCGTTGGAAATTTCCGAAAAACGGCGAATCAATTCTTCAAAGATATAACCCATCAAGTCATTGGGTACCTTTTCCGGACTCAGATCAATTTCATCGGCATACTTGGAAATGATCATATAGAGAAGCCCGGCTTTATCAAGCCGTTCAATCTGGGCATAAATATTAAATGCCTCCATAATTTCTTGCACATTGGCAGAAAAAGAGGTTATATAGTCACGCAGATTTTCTGCAATATTGGGTGCATCGTCTTTTAGCTTTCTGAAAGTAAAGTTGCTTTTGTTGTAAAACTTCATGCCGGTGGCTTGTTCAAACAATTTTTCTTTGACCTTGTCACCAAAGTTGGAGGTCTTGTCAATTTCTAAAACCTTGTCCTTCGTTGCCAACAAAACGCTATCCAAACGGCAAAGCACGGTAAAGGGTAAAACAACATCACCATATTCACTCTGCTTATAGTCACCACGGAGCAAATCGGCAATTTTCCAAATAAAATTTGTATACTCATTAATATTCAGGCTGTTCTGTTGGCTCATCTTTTTTATCCTCCAATGCGGTTATTATTTTCTTGATTTCTTTAAATGTGTCAGGGGGGATATCTTTTCCTTCTGCTAATCGGAGGACGTCCCACCACGCTTTTCCGTCTTCTGCAATTAGATATCTATCAATATCAGGGGGTGCAACCTTTGCAATATCCGAGTATTTGTCCAAAAGACCATGCTTGTCTTTTTCAGATAAAAGCAAGTTTTCGGATAGCCGCAGCACAACCGCTTCTGTAGGAAAACCATCACCTTTTTCAATGTCATTAAGTGTTGAAAAGTTCATATCGCACTCGGCGGCGACTTTGCGAAGTGGATTCATATCACGGGGCATCTTTTGCCGAAATTTATTTACCAATGCACCAAACTTCACTTTGTCTTTTCGGGCTATCTTCAAGGAAACACCTCCTTTCTAATATGTATGTTGTAAACTTACAACATACATATTATAGCAAATAATTGTGCATACTGTCAATCTTCTGGGGTTTATATATTTTCTTGTAGCTATGATTTTCTAATTGTGGTATCTTGTGTTGCTAAAGGAGGGCGGGAATATGCCAAAACGATTAGACGACCTGTACCATAGCTTTTTTAAGCAACAGGATTTTAATGAGCTTAGATTATCCGTGGAGGAAAACCACAAAATTTTGATTGACCGTCTGTCAAAGGAAGATAGAAAAACAGTGCTGCGAATCATTGATGCCTTGGGAATGATTTGTAACTATCAAAGCAAGGCGAGCTTCATCCAAGGCTTCGGGCTTGGAATGGAACTTACAACGGAACTGAAAAATTATGACCACAGTCTTGAGGAGGTTCTCAATGACTGTGGTCAATTTTTTATGCCGAAGGGAGAAGCCGATGATGAAAAAGAAAGCTAAAACTATTACAGCAGTGTCCGCATTAGCAATTATTTCTCTGCTAATAATTCCACTGTTCAACCAAGCTACATCAGAGCCACTCGTTCCCAAGGTTCGCCCTGTGTCAGCACCTGTGACCATTAGGGATAACACCCTGCCCGCAGAAAACAAAGCTCTTGTAAGCGAAGAAAGCGCCGAAATCAGCACCCAAATTCCACCGCAGGACAACACCCACACAGAAATCGATTTTGAGCCGCTAAACCCATCTGACACCACGGAGATTTTGACCGAGAGCAACACCTTGAGGGACGACCCTACCCCCACCCCGGTAACATCGAAAAACACAGTGACGGCAACGGCATGGGAGCCAAGGATGGGTGACACTCGCACAATGGATGGTCAAAAGCAGGTCTACTTTCTCGGCTTTGGTTGGATTGATGATAACGATGAGCCCAATGTTGCAATTTTCGTGGACGGTGATGGTGACATCAATAAAATGGTGGGGCGTATGGATTAGAAGCGAAGGCAAGTGTTCTATCCTATCCCACAACAAAGGCTGTTCCAACGGGAGCAGTCTTTGTTGTTTTGCATAGAGAATTGCTAAACACGTACCCCATTAATCCACCTTGATTTTCTCCAGCATTTCTTCACCCGTAATTTTCCCATCAAGATAATCGCTCCGAGCCTGCCGCGCCAGCTTTGCCCACTGGGCATATTCCTCCGAGGACATGTCCTTGCCGCTAAACTCTTCCGGCAATTTATTGTCCGCACGGTAACGGCGAGAGTAAACCTTGTTGTACAAGGTCAGAAACGCAAGCAAATAATCGTTACCCTGCATGCCCTGATCATAAAACAGCTTTGCTCCAACCTGTTTACATGTACAATTACCATTATAAGGCCGGTCGCAAAAATCCCGCTTACGTTTATCGGTCAATACAAAATAGCGGCTGCACAGTTTGCATCGCTTAATGAACTGTGCATTTTTAAGCATCTCGGTAAACTCAAAATAAAGCAGCTCATCCAGATATTCAAAGAGATAGTATGGCATCAGGCTGACACCCTCACCATCCTGGTGCATGATTTCCAAAAGCTCGTCTGTTTCCCGTAGATTCCAATCATGGATATCCTTAAGCGTATCCATATCCACCTTGCCATTTTTCTTCGGCAGCAGCTCGTATTTTATTTTCACAGCAGCCTCGGCAAAGCCGGGGTACTCCGATACAAACTCACAAAGCCGCTGGGACATTTCCTTGTCCGAGCGGCTTTCTTTATCCAAACAGGTGGTGACCGCTTTCGTGCATACCTCCTGTAGTTCTAAAATGTGTTCCAATTCCTCTATGCAAATTGCAAGGGGTCTGAGCAAGGCAGCCTCAAATTCGTCTTTGGCATAGATGGGTTCTTTTAAAATGTTGTTCAGCAAGCCCACCAAGAAGAAATAGACATAGCGGTGCTTGCCCGCAATAGTTTGCGCAACATCAAATATTTTGCTTCTGATTGTCTGATAGTTCGCCATAGTGAGCGGAATGGACTTCGTTTCAGTGAACAGTGTTGTGTATTCTTCTAAATCCATTTCTACAAATTCAATTAGCCCATTCCCAATAAACTTTTGCGCGTACTGAGTCACCTTGTCCGGATAGGCGTAAGCCATGGAGTAAATCAGCTTATCACTTCCCTCGAAAATTTTAATCAGTGGGTACTGTTCCATAGGCACTCCTCTCGCAAATAATCGATTTTCTGCAAAACGGCATTTCTGCGATTCGCTGTGTATTTCTGTTTCTGGATATAGGACAATGGTATCACAAGGAATAGAAGTTTTCAATATTCGATTTATTGCACATCTCAAAGCAAATTGAATTAAGAGGAGGAATCGCAAATGTCAAAAAAGTTAGAAACCATGGATGCGGAAACTTTGATGACCACACCCATGGAGCCGCTGAAGTTCATTGTCAGCGGTCTGTTGCCCGAAGGACTACATGTGCTGGCAGGTTCACCGAAAATAGGCAAGAGCTGGCTGGCGCTGTGGATCTGCTTACAGGTGGCAAAGGGCGAAAAGGTATGGGGGTTTGAAACTCTGAAAAGCGAAGTCCTGTATCTCTGCTTAGAGGACAGCTTCGCCCGTATCCAAAGCAGGCTGTTTGAAATTACCGATGAAGCACCGGCGACACTTCAACCGGCGACACTTCACTTTGCCATTATGAGCGATGCTATCGGCCATGGTTTGGAACATCAGATTGAAAACTTTATCAAAGAGCATCCCGACATAGGATTGATTGTGATTGACACCCTGCAAAAGGTTCGCAAAACCGTTTCCGCAAATGTCAATCCCTATGCCTCCGATTATGATGACATCAGCGCACTGAAGCAAATTGCGGACCGTCACCATCTTGCCATCCTGCTCGTACATCATCTTAGAAAAACAGGCGATGCTGATCCGCTCAATATGATTTCGGGCACCAGCGGTATTGCAGGTGGTGCAGATACAAACTTTGTACTGCAAAAAGACAAGCGAACTGAAAACACGGCAAAGCTGATTTGCACGGGCAGAGATATTGAGGGGCGGGAACTGTTCTTGGAGTTCAACAAGAACAAATTTTTATGGGAGCTGCTGGAACCGATTGAAATAGAGCAGCTGATCATACCGGATGAAATTTTTCTTCTCTGTGATTTTATAAAATCGGCAGGCAGCTTCACCGGGACGGCAACCGAGCTGATAGAAAACTTGAATCTGGATTGCAGCCCCGCAATTCTGAAGAAGAGAATCATTAAGCACATGGAGCATCTGGGTAGAAATAGAATTCATTATTCCGAGAACAGGACTTTTGAGCGACGAGAGTTCACTCTCTGCTATGACGGCAATGACGATATGACGGTAGAATCAAGCCCCCAAAACTTGCCGTCTTTGCCGTCAGCACCGTCACAGGGCTGCAATCTCGCTACCGTTGCCCCCTGTTCGCCCCTGTGTGGCGAGAATGACGGCGGAGTGGATAACTCCACCTAACCCGAATAAAACCGCAAATTGAGCCACTGCCCGGGACAACTTCGGATTTGCACTTATTTCAGATAAAACGAGGGCGTTTCGGCTACATTTCTCACCCCTTGGGTGAGGCGAGCAGAGCGTCGGGCTATACGCCCGCCACAGCTCGCTCGGGGCAGAAGCCCCGGCCCCCACTTTATGGAGCGCCGTTGGCGCAATGAAAATTCAAAGGAGAACCGCCAATGAAAAAGAAACCCTTTGCCTTTCGCATCAGCGAAAGCACCTATCAATCCCTGAAACGAAAAGCCAAGCGTGGCCATGTTACCATGACGGAATTTTTAGAACGAGCCATAACCGATAAAGATATTGTCGTAGTAGATGGAGTACAGGAGCTCATTAATGAGCTAAAAGCCATCGGCAGAAACCTCAATCAGCTTACCACTCTGGCTAATATGGATAGGATAAATATCGTTTATCTCTCCGAAACCAAGGCACAGCTAAGCGATATCTATGAAAAGCTGTCCGCACTTTGCCAGGTGAATCGGTAATGGCAACGGTTAACTTCATCCCCTGTAAAAAGCAAAATGCCTTCTCCATGCGAAATGAAATCGAATATATTTTGCAGGATTTCAAGGTGTGCATCGAACCGGAGAAATTCAATTGTGACCACACCGTCAACTACCAAACCTATTCCACCGATGCGGATAAGACCGGCTGTATCCGCTTAATCTCCGGCAAGGATTGCTGTCCCGAAACAGCGTTTCAAGAATTCATGGCAACCAAGAACAGCTTTAAAAAGGCTGACCAAACCATGTTCTATCACTACGACCAAGCCTTTAAGGATGGCGAAACCATCTCACCCAAAACCGCTCATGAGATTGCTGTTAAATTTGCGGAGGATAATTATCCGGATTTTGAGGTGGTTATCGCCACTCACGTAGATAATGAGCATCTGCATTCTCATTTTATTATCAACTCGGTCAGCTTTAAAACAGGAAAGAAATTGCATCAAGGCCCCAAAACACTATTAAAGCTTCGGGCATATTCAGACCAAATTTGTCAGCAATATGGGCTGACTACTCTGGAACCGTACACAGGCGGCAAGGCCCAAAGTCTCGCCTCCCGGGAATACCGCGCTGCCGCCAAGGGACAGAGTTGGAAGTTTTCGTTGATGAACGCAATTGATACTGCGATGAAAATCAGCAGCACAAAAAAAGATTTTATTGAAAATATGGAGCGACAGGGCTATGCCGTTAGATGGGAGAACAGCAGAAAATACATCACTTACACCTGCCCCAACACCATGTCCTGCCGGGATTTGAAGCTCCATGACGCCCGCTATTTAAAGGAGATGATGGAGCGTGAATTTGAGTTTAGAAGAATTGAAACAGCGCAACGCAGGCTCGCAGCCAGTCGAACCGATTCCCCAGCAGCCATTGCAGAACAGCCCGTCTTGTCCTCTGACACAGGAGAAGCTGGACAACCTGTTCTACAATCAAGGACTGATTTGGGATGGAATCGAGAACTTGGAGAAACAGCAGAAAACCTTACAACAGCAGCTCCACAGCATCAAAACCCAACTGAACAGTCTACCTGCGGGGTCGGAGCTGGAGCAAATCAGCAAGAGCCTACTGCAGATACAGCAGACGTTGTCACAGGCTGGGAAACAGAAAGAGAAGCATTTTTCTCTGCCGAAGCTGCGGCTGCCGCACCTGACATGGACGCCGCTGTGGATCGTCATTCCCTTGACCTTGCTGGCATTGGCGGCAGTGTGGTTCAGCTGGGGCGCGCTTTGGAACGGCTGGACAACCCTGTTCCCCTAAAGAATGCCTCCACGAAACCACCGCAGCATACCGGCAGGAAGAAGAAATTAGCGGTCGGTCAAAAGGAAGATGACCACAGCGGGCACGATTTTGAAATGAAGATGTAAAGGAGATGCGATATGACAAACGAGAAATTAGCGGCACAGCATTATCTGAAAACCAATATTCTCGGCGCTTACGAAACCGCCGATATCATTTGGCAAAGCGACAGCGAGGGCACCTCTCACCGCACCTTTGCAGACAGCTTTGTTTACACAGACGAATCCTCTCACACCATTGAACGGGATATGGTGGTGGAGGACAGAGTGTTCCGTGTACATTCCGTGTTCCCGGTAAAAAGTGTTTCTACTCCCACAAAAAAGATGCTTTCGGTGATTGAAAGCGACCTCGAAAAAGCGCTTAAAAACGCTTGATTTCAATAGACTTGTGGAACCTGTTGCGGTATGCTTAGGTTACCGTATTCAGTTTGCCACAACAAGAAGGAGGATTTTTATATGATGGCAAACAACGAAAAATATACCATACTGTACGGCAGACTGAGCCAGGAGGATGACCGGGAAGGCGAAAGCAACAGCATCCAGAATCAGCGTCTGATTCTCACCAGGTACGCAGAGGAAAAGGGCTTCGAGAATATTCGTTTTCTGTTCGATGACGGTTTCAGCGGAACAAACTTTAATCGTCCTTCGTGGAATGAGATTATGGAATTGATTGAAAGCGGGCAGGTGGAAACCCTCATTGTCAAGGACATGAGCCGCCTGGGCAGGGATTATCTGCAGACCGGCTTTCTCATGGAGCATACTTTTCCCAACCACAATGTTCGGTTCATTGCCATCAATGATGCGGTGGACACGCTCTATGGGGACAACGACTTTGCGCCGTTCCGGAACTTATTTAATGATTTTTATGCAAAGGACTGCAGTAAAAAGATTCGATCGGTGAAGAAAGCACAGGCTGAGCGCGGAGAACGAGTTGGAACAAGACCGCCCTATGGGTATAAAAAAGACGAGAGCAATCCCAAAAAGATTGTTCCCGATCCGGAAGCCGCTGAAGTTGTCAAGCATATTTTCAAGATGTGTGCCGAGGGCAGAGGGCCCAAGCAAATCGCAAGGCAACTCACGGAAGAACAGGTGGTAAATCCAAGCAATTACTATTTTAATCAGACAGGAGTGGCATTGACGAACTTGGATACCACCAGGCCTTACAGGTGGAGGGATAACTCCATCGTCAATATTTTGGACGATGAAACCTATCTCGGACACACGGTCAGCATGAAGCACACTACCGCATCCTATAAAAACAAAAAGCAGATTATCCGCCCGGAATCCGAATGGCTGAGGTTTGAGAACACCCATGAGGGCATCATCGATCAAGAAATTTGGGACATCGCCCATACGGTTCGGGAACACAAAAAGCGTCCGCGAAAGCATATGGAGAACCCCAACCCTTACTCGGGACTTGTATTCTGCGTCGATTGTGGAAAGCCTTTGGTTCTGCATCGTGCTCACACCATGGACGAGAGCAAAAACAATTTCGCCTGCTCCACCTACAAGCAGTATGGCAAGGAAACCTGCTCAGCCCATTACATCCGGGAAAGCCAGCTTGCTACGGTGATTTTGGATGACCTGAAGCGTGTTACCCACTTTGCAAGGCAAGACGAAATGCTGTTTGCAGAGTGCATCAACCGCAAAAACACTGTCGATACGAGAAAAGAAATCACTGCGCTGCAAAAAGAGCTGGAGGTTATGCGCAAAAGGGATTTGGAGCTTACCGCACTTTTCAAACGACTCTATGAGGACAATGTGCTGGGGCGTATACCGGATGAGCACTATAGAACCCTGTCCGATGAGTACACCGCAGAACAGAAAGCCCTGCGGGAACGTATGCCAAAGGCTGAAGTGAGAATGGATAAACTCAAGAACGCCCTTACCAACGTGGACAGGTTTATTGAAAAGGCGAAAAAGTATACCGACATTACCGAACTGACGCCGGAACTACTTCGGATGTTTATTGCAAAAGTTGTGGTAGGCGAAAAGGCTGAGAAATACTCCCGCACTGCTCCGCAAGATATTTGGATTCACTATCGTGATATTGGGATGCTGAACGATGTCAAAGAAGAATTCGATATTCCATCCATGGAAAAGTTCTACGGAATCGACGATGAAATGATGTTTGATGATGAGCTGCCAGCTGCAATTTAAGGCATAACAAAAGGCGGACAGCCGAAACTGTCCGCCTTATACCCCGCATTTTAGGTGGTTCATAAAGTATCCTTATGAATACCCGCGCAATGCTCAGGGTACTTTTTTTTGGCCCTAAAATCCAATAAATTTTACCGTATCCATAATTAATTAAATTTTTAACAATCTTGTTGAATATGTTGTCTGGTTTTGTTATAATATTAACATATATTGTGAATATATTAACACATACTAAAGGGAGGTTTGGCTAATGAGTGAAAACAAGTGCTGCTGTGGCTGCACAGATGAAAATAGCTTGAAACTCGGAAAAATTATTGATAAGTACAAAGAAACAAGAGGTGCTTTAATTCCGGTACTTCATGAAGTTCAAGAAGTATATGGTTATTTACCGGAAGATGTATTGAAGGAAATTTCCGAGAAGCTTAATGTTTCACTAGCTGAAATATATGGAGTAGTTACTTTCTATACTCAATTCTCATTAAATCCAAAAGGTCGATTCAAAATTAATATCTGTATGGGTACAGCTTGCTATGTAAAGGGTTCAGGAGATATTCTTGACAAATTTAAGCAGAAACTGGGAATCGATGTAGGACAGTGTACCGAAGACGGAAAGTTTTCGTTGGATGCTTGCAGATGTATAGGCGCTTGCGGACTTGCACCTGTAATTATGATAAACGATGATGTTCATGGCAGATTGGTGCCTGATGATGTCGATGCAATACTGGCGAAATACAAGGACTTATAATATAGTACGAGGTTTACATGAGGGACTTATCACTTCATATTCTTGATATAGTTCAAAATTCAATCACTGCTCAGGCAACAAAAATCAAAATACATATTTCCATAGATTCCCAAAAAGTTTATCTACTACTCAATATTAGTGATAACGGGGCAGGGATGGATTCTGATATTTTACTCAAGGCACAGGATCCCTTTTTTACGTCAAGAACCACAAGAAAAGTTGGGCTTGGAATACCATTATTAAAAGAATCTGCAATAAAGTGCAATGGAAATTTCAACATCATTTCTGAAAAAAATGGAGGAACACAAATATTAGCTGCATTTTTAATAAATCACATTGACAGGCTTCCCATAGGGGAAATAGGTGAAACCATGATAGCAGCAATATCATCAAACCCAAAGATTTCATTTGTTTTGGATTTGAATAACGGAAAAAATCTTTTCAGACTTGATACTGATGAGGTGACCAAAACCCTTGGAGATGTGAGTATTACGGAGTTTGATATCCTTATATGGTTGAAAGAGTATATTGATGAAGGTATAAAGAATATTTTTGGAGGTGTACTTAATGAAGTCGATAGCTGAATTGGATGAGATCAGAAAGATTACTTTAAACCAGTTATCTGTCAGATCCAATGAAAAAGGCATCAAAGTAGTCGTTGCAATGGCAACCTGCGGAATAGCAGCCGGAGCGAGACCGGTAATGAACAAATTTATTGAAGAAATAAACAAAAGGAATTTGGAAAACGTTACCGTATCTATTACAGGGTGTATTGGAGTTTGCAAAATGGAACCTGTAGTGGAAATACTTGACAAAGACGATAAAAAGGTAACATACGTAAATATGACTCCTGAAAAAGCTGAAAGAGTAGTGCTTGAGCATATTGTAAACGGTAACGTATGTACTGACCTGACCATAGGTGCCCAGGAGGGCGTGTAATTAAATCTTAGTATATAACTCAAAACTGTAAGGAGGTTTTTATAGATGCAATTATATAGAGCACATGTTCTGGTTTGTGCAGGTACAGGTTGTACATCATCAAATTCCCTGAAAATTATGGATGAAATGGAAGCACTACTTGCAAGCAACGGGCTGGAAAGTGAAGTTAAGATAGTTAAAACAGGTTGTTTCGGTCTTTGTGCTGAAGGACCTATAGTAGTTGTATATCCTGAAGGAGCAATGTACACAAGAGTTGAGGTTTCTGATGCAAAAGAAATCGTTGAAGAGCATCTGTTGAAGGGACGTATAGTTAAGCGTCTACTGGCTGGTGAAAAGGAATCTGAAGATATTTCCAAATCACTGGAAGGTGTGGATTTCTTTAACAGACAAATGCGTATTGCATTAAGAAACTGTGGGCGTATAAATCCTGAGGATATCAACGAATACATAGCTTTTGACGGATATAAGGCACTTGAAAAAGTATTAACTGAAATGACTCCTGAAGCTGTAATAGATACAATGAAAAAGTCAGGACTCAGAGGAAGAGGGGGCGGAGGCTTCCCAACAGGAATGAAGTGGGATTTTGCAGCAAAACAGACAGCTGAACAGAAATATGTATGCTGTAATGCCGACGAAGGTGACCCGGGAGCATTTATGGACAGAAGTGTTTTAGAGGGTGACCCCCACTCTGTAATAGAGGCTATGTCTATAGCAGGTTTCGCCATTGGAGCAACACAAGGATATATATATGTAAGAGCAGAGTATCCTATCGCAGTTAAGAGATTGCAGATGGCAATTGATCAGGCTGTAGAATACGGAATTTTAGGAGACAATGTACTGGGAACAGGACATAAGTTTAATCTTGAAATAAGACTTGGTGCGGGAGCGTTTGTTTGCGGTGAAGAAACTGCACTTATGACCTCAATAGAAGGTCATAGAGGTGAACCAAGACCAAGACCTCCATTTCCGGCAGTAAAAGGACTATGGGGCAAACCTACTATTCTGAACAATGTAGAAACTTATGCAAATGTACCGGTTATTATATTAAAAGGTGCTGATTGGTTCTCCGGCATAGGAACTGAAAAGAGCAAAGGAACAAAGGTATTTGCTCTTGGAGGAAAAATAAACAACACAGGATTGGTTGAGGTTCCTATGGGTACTACTTTGAGAGAAGTAGTTTACGATATAGGTGGAGGTATACCTAAAGGTAAAAAATTCAAAGCAGCACAGACCGGAGGACCTTCGGGCGGATGTATTCCTACAGAACATCTGGATACTCCTATTGATTATGATTCACTTATTGCCCTTGGCTCTATGATGGGCTCAGGTGGACTTATAGTAATGGATGAGGACAATTGTATGGTTGATATCGCTAAGTTCTTCCTTGAATTTACGGTTGATGAATCCTGCGGTAAATGTCCGCCATGTCGTATAGGAACAAAACGTATGCTGGAAATATTGGAAAGAATAACTGAAGGTAAGGGTGAAGCAGGAGATATTGAAAAGCTTGAACTGTTGGCTAAAAATATTAAGGCATCTGCTCTTTGCGGACTTGGTCAGACCGCTCCTAACCCGATTTTGAGTACATTGAAATATTTCAGAGACGAGTACGAGGCTCATGTATTTGACAAAAAATGTCCTGCGGGTGTTTGTAAATCAATGATGAAGTACACTGTTGAGGCTAGTAAGTGTAAGAGCTGCGGAATCTGTGCAAAGGTTTGTCCTATGAGCTGTATAAAGGGTGAAAAGAAGGTTCCTTACGTTATAGATAATACAAAATGTGCTAAGTGCGGCGTCTGTATGGAAAAATGTCCGTTCAAGGCAATTTCAAAGGGATAAGGGAGGAGAGTGAAATAAAATGTCAACTGTTAATATTACAATAGACGGTAAGAAACTTCAGGTTGAACAAGGCATAACAATATTAGAGGCAGCCAGACAGGCTAGTATAAAGATACCTACACTTTGCTTCCTCAAGGATATCAATGAAATAGGTGCATGCAGAATGTGTCTGGTTGAGATAAAGGGTGCAAGAGCATTACAGGCGTCTTGTGTATATCCTGTAGCAGAAGGTCTTGAAATTTATACTCAGAGTCCGGCTGTGAGAGAAGCAAGAAAGGTAACTTTGGAGCTTATCCTTTCCAACCATGACAAGAAATGTCTTACCTGTGTAAGAAGTAAAAACTGCGAGCTTCAAAGCTTAGCTGAAGAACTAAATATTAAAGATATCAGATTTGAAGGTGCTTCTACAAATCTTCCTTTAGACGATTTTTCACCTTCTATCGTAAGAGATCCAAATAAATGTGTACTGTGCAGACGTTGTGTAAGCATGTGTAAAAACATTCAGACTGTCTCTGTTATCAGTGCAACTGAAAGAGGCTTTAAATCAGCTATTTCATGTGCTTTCGACAGATCGTTGGAAGAAGTTCCATGTACAATGTGCGGACAATGTATAAGCGTTTGTCCTGTCGGAGCTTTGAGAGAGAAGGATGACACTGAAAAAGTGTGGTCTGCACTGGCCAACCAGGAACTTCATGTTGTAGTACAGACAGCTCCTGCGGTTCGTGTTGCTCTGGGAGAGGAATTCGGACTTCCAATAGGAACAAGAGTAACCGGAAAAATGGTTGCTGCTTTGAACCATATGGGATTTGCAAAGGTATTTGATACAGATACTGCTGCAGATCTTACAATAATGGAAGAAGGCACTGAGCTGCTAAACAGAATTAAAAACGGCGGAAAGCTCCCTGTTATAACCTCTTGTAGTCCGGGGTGGATAAAGTTCTGTGAGCATAATTATCCGGAATTCCTTGAAAACCTATCCTCCTGTAAATCACCACACCAGATGTTTGGTGCGGTGTTAAAAACCTACTATGCTGAAAAAATGGGTATAGATGTCAAAAAAATATTTGTAGTATCAGTAATGCCATGTACAGCAAAGAAATTTGAAGCACAAAGACCAGAACTTTCCGCAACAGGCTTGCCGGATGTAGATGTAGTTATAACAACCAGAGAACTAGCAAGAATGATAAAGGAATCTGGTATTGATTTTAACAATCTGGAAGACAAGGATTTTGATGATCCTATGGGTAATGCAACAGGAGCCGGAGTAATATTCGGTGCAACCGGAGGAGTTATGGAAGCAGCTTTGAGAACAGTATCTGAAATAGTTGCAGGTAAATCCTTTGATGATATTGAATATGCTGCTGTAAGAGGTATAGAAGGTATCAAGGAAGCAACAGTTGCTATAGGAGATATGAAAGTTAAAGCAGCAGTTGCAAATGGCCTCGGTAGTGCAAGAAAGCTGCTGGACAGTATAAAGGCAGGGGAAGCTTCCTATGACTTCGTTGAAATAATGGCCTGTCCCGGTGGATGCGTAAACGGTGGTGGACAGCCGATACAGCCTTCTTCGGTAAGAAGCTGGACTGACTTGCGTGCAGAACGTGCAAAGGCTATTTATGAAGAAGATGCAAGTCTTCCAATCAGAAAGTCACATGAAAACCCTGTAATCAAAGAAATGTATGACAAATATTTCGGAAAACCGGGAAGCCATAAGGCACATGAAGTTTTGCACACACATTATATTTCAAGGGAAAATTATCCAGTTAAGGATTAAAAATTAGATACAAAAAAGATGCCGGACATAAAGGCAGGAAGTCACAAGGACAAATTATGAACCTGCCACATAAGGCGAACTGAATACGGAGAGAAAATGCCTCATTCCCAAGAAGCCTTCTGGGAATGAGGCATTTTCATTTATTATGGGCTTTAGCCTGTTGAGCATTAGGCGAGTTTCTCGCAAGAGAAATGAGTCATGCGAAACAATAAACCACCTGCTATGCGGGTGGCGACAAAAAGTTATACAAAAAAATCACCTAACCGTTAAAATAGAGTTGTTCAAGCTACTAGTTTAACTAAAGAAAGGTGATTTCAATGGCAATAAAACAAAATAATTTAGCACATACCAAATGGATGTGTAAGTATCATATTGTGTTCACTCCAAAGTATAGACGAAAAGTAATTTATAATCAATACAAGCAAAGTATAAGAGAAATATTAAAGAGACTGTGCAATTACAAGGGAGTTGAAATAATAGAAGGGCATCTAATGCCAGACCATATACACATGTTAGTAAGTATACCGCCTAAAATAAGTGTATCAAGTTTCATGGGATATCTAAAAGGAAAAAGTGCATTAATGATATTTGATATGCATGCAAACTTAAAATATAAGTTTGGAAATAGACACTTTTGGGCAGAGGGATTTTATGTGAGTACTGTAGGACTCAATGAGGCAACTATTAAGAAGTATATACAAGAGCAAGAAAAGCACGATATTATGGTAGATAAACTAAGCGTGAAAGAGTATGAAGACCCCTTTAAGGGGTAGCCAGTAGTACGTTTGTCCCTTCAGGGGTAGCAAAAGCGGCAAGGGCAATAATAGCTTGAACAAAGTGAAAGCCAGCGTCTTTAGGCGCTGGCCGGTAACAAGCCCTTATAGGGCTATCACAAGCCACCCGTTTTACGGGTGGTCATGACTATTTGTCCAGCAACTTGAGACTTCTCCGGTAAAGGGGAATCTGACAGCGTCGTATTTTGCTTTTAATGCTAAACTTATGAAGAAGGATCTTTATGCGCCCGGCAAACGTTTCTTTTTAAGTTTACATACGAGGCTGCGATGTAGATGGCAAACACCGAAAAGAATATGGCAAGCGTTGCGCCGACAACAAGGAAAATCTGAGCGATACCCTGAAACACACCGGGGTCTAAAGCCATGCACAGAAAAAATATGAAGATACTGCTGATTACCACAGCGGGAAATATGGGCAGTACGTAATATACTGCAAACTGCCTGCGAAGCGCGTTGTTTAAATACTTTTTATCAGCTCCAAGCATATGTAGAGTGGCATATTGGTTCTGATAGCTTTTCATTTCGCTGAGGATCTGGAACGCCAAAACGGTCGCCGAGACGATCAGCAGCACCAGCGCCACATAAAACAGCGGAAAGACAATGACCGCGTATAACGACGCGTTCTGCTCCTTCACAACTTCTTTGGAGTAAATCATATCATAACCGACATCGTGATTGTTTTCATGCCGGTCCATGCGTATCGTGTCCAGCGTCTTGTACTCAGTCGTGGTTACGGGAACATCGGTCATAGCTACATAGGCACTGTGAGATACCGGCAGCGTTTTTGCGATTTCATCGGGAACCACAAGGATAAAACCGCTGCCGTTTCCATTCCAGCTCTGCTGGGTAAAAGTTTCGTGATATACCGAGCCCCTGACCAGCGTTCTGTCGTCGATTTGGACAGTTTCGTTATACTGTTCTAAAGGCTTTGCAAGATAATCCAGACACTGGATGATATATTCTCCCTCAGGCAGCGCAACTTTTTGATATCCAAGCATGTCCCTGATTTTGGTGTAGTCTGAAAACGCTATTATGGTATCGTAATCATAGGCACGGAAGTCATCCCGGTAAGGACCGACATACCGGGTTACAGAGTCGCTATCCAGCTTGTAAACATTGTACTGCCATTCGCTTTTTACATTAAGATTCCTATCAATATATTTCCTGTAATCGGTAAAATCCGTTGCTTGTTCCGAGCCTATATAGATGCTGTGAGCGGTTTCAAGCTCCGCATTTCGCATAAAAAGTTGGTTGAAGGACAAGCCGGTCCCAACTGCAATCAGCGTTGCGGTCAGCAAGATGGATATAACCGACAGCGTAATTCCCATGCTGCCGACCTTAGACGTAAGAGAGCGAAAGACGTAAAGAGTATTACCGCCGTACTTCTTCCTCTCATGCTTTTCAAAATAGGCCGCTATTCCAGAAGAAAAGCTGATGTAAAAAGTAAACAGGAAAAAGATGATGACAAAGGCCCCGATCAGGCTAAGCGTTGCATCGTAGGTGATCAGCAGTCCGATTCCGGCAACTCCGCTCGTCATCGAAGCGACGAAGAGCTTCTTACGTTTTTTGCTGTCGGGAGCAAGCTCTTTCTCATTATATTGATCCATATAAATCAGGTCGCTAATTTTAGATTTCTTGATTTTTCTCCGATTCAAAAAAAGCGCCACTATAAAGATCACCGCAAAATAAACAAAGGTGAGTAGCGCTGCGGACAGGGAAAACACATAGCTGAAGTGGTACTGTATCTCATATAAGCGCAGCAGCATCGCCCGAAGCCCCTGATATAGGAGGTTCCCGGTGAGCAAACCAATTAGCAGAGCCACTGCCCCGATGATGAGGTTTTCCATGAAAAACAGGTTAACGATTCTTTTTCGCTCAATGCCAAGTAAGAGGTAAGTGCCGAATTCCCGGCTGCGGCGTTTCATCATAAAACGCATGGTGTAAAAGACAAGCCAGCCGATGATGCACACAACTACAAAGCTGGCGATGCCAATCATCAAAGGCAAGGTGTCCAGAAGTTTGGAAAGGCTTCTTATTTCCTGCGAAAAAACAAGGGCGTTAAAGGCAAAGATCAGCGAGGCAGCAATGGCAATGGTGATAAAGTAAATAAAATAGTCTTTCATCTGCCGGGCTGCATTGCGCAGAGAGAGTTTAGAGAGCATCGTCTGTGTCACCTCCCAGAACGGAGAGCACATCAAGAATCTCGTGGAAAAATTCCCTGCGCGGCTTGTCGCCATGATACAGTTCGTTAAAAAGCCGCCCATCTTTCAAAAAGATAATGCGGTGAGCGTAGCTGGCACTGAACGCATCATGGGTCACCATCAGAATAGTGGTCCCGTTTTCCCTGTTGATTTTTCCCATCAACTCCAGCAGGTTTTTAGAGGATTTGGAGTCCAGCGCTCCCGTGGGTTCGTCGGCCAAAATCAGGCTCTGACCGAACACCATAGCACGGGCACAGGCGCAGCGCTGCTTCTGACCTCCCGATACCTGATATGGAAATTTGGAAAGAATATCATCGATTCCAAGCTGCCTTGCAACGCTTCTCACTTTTTCCTTCACTTGCTCAGGGGGATATTCGTTTATCGTCAGAGTGATGGCGATATTTTCCTCAATAGTCAAAGTATCCAGCAGATTGAAGTCCTGAAATACAAACCCGAGCTTTTCACGGCGGAATCTCGCCAATTTTTCTTCCGGTATTTCGGAGATGTTCTCACTGTCCAGATATACATTTCCCGCACTTACTGAGTCAATTGTGGAGATGCAATTGAGTAGTGTGGTCTTTCCCGAGCCAGACGCACCCATGATGGCAATGAATTCGCCGTTCTCCACATCAAAGCTGACCCGATCCAGCGCTTTTGTTACGTTATTTTTACTGCCATAATATTTTTCAATCTGTGAAACTCTCAGCATAATCTATTCGCTCCTTCCTCCATTATGATAATACAGAAGAAGTTTTTGATGTAGCGATATTTCTTTCCGCTATCTTTCATTTTCGTAAGATAGCGGCCGCGGAAAGCAAATGGCAATCGCCGTGTATTCGTTTTCTCTTGAATCAGCCTCCAGATATACACCCAGGGCTTCGGCAAGCTTTCGGCAAAGGTACAGCCCCATGCCCGTAGAGCCTCCAAGCGCACGGCCGTTACTGCCTGTGAAGCCCTTGTCGAAGATTCGCCGCAGCTCCGATATGGGAATACCGATTCCATTATCTTTAATCGTCAGTCTTGTTCTACCGTGAGATTCTTCCGCACAGATGCGGATTACCGGTGAAGCACTTCTGTATTTGACCGCGTTTGATAAAAACTGTCCCAGCATAAATTCCACCCATTTTCCGTCGGTATAAACGAATTTGTCCAAATTTTCAGTTTCGACTCGCATATTTTTCTGTGTCAGTAAGAAGCGATACCTCGACAGTGCCTTCTTAACGGTTTCTGCAAGGGAAGTCTCCCGTATAATAAAATCCTTCTCCACGCAATCGAGCCTCGCATAGTAAAGAGCACGCTCCACATGACCTTCGATAAGCGCCAGCCGAGAACGGATTTTCCGACTGGTTTCAGATTTATTGTTTTCACAGATGAGTTCAATCGCCGTAATGGGAACCTTGATTTCATGCACCCAGTTTTCAATGTATTCTCGGTAATCCCGCTGCTTTTCCTCCGCATTAGACACGGCTTCGATCATCGACTTTCCGGAGCACTTGAAAAGCTCGAAGATTTTGCGCCCAAAATAATCATTTGGCTTGGGAGCACATTCCATAAAGAGATACTTTTGATTCAAACCGTCCATGATGGACTTTAGCTCACGAATGTGATTCCTTTGCCTGAAATAAGCGGCCACAGTCACTGCACAAAGGCCGGTTGCCCATACAATCAGAATAATAAAAACAACTCCCCAGCTTGTCCCTGTGAGGAGCAGGAAGGCAGAAAGAGCTAGCATACAAAACAAGTGCAGCAACAGGGACATAATCCGGTCGTGGATGAACTCCCCAATCTTCATATTTTATACCCCAATCCGCGCTTTGTCTTAACATAGTCCGGCAGTCCGATATTGTTCAGTTTGCCCCGCAGGCGCGTGACATTGACGCTGAGTGTATTGTCGTCAATATAGACCTGATTATCCCAGAGATATTCGATCAAGTCGGAACGGGAAACGATTTTACCGGGTGTTTTCATCAGGCAGGACAGGATTTTTGCCTCGTTTTTCGTGATATCCGCACGCTGCCCGTTGTGTTCAATCTCCCAATTGGGTAACGAAAGGGTCAGTCCATTCACCGTCAAGATATCTTTTTCGGCCTGGCCGCTCCTGCGAAGAAGCGCCTGGATACGGGCCAGCAGGATCGGCAGGTCATATGGCTTGGAGATAAAATCGTCGCCGCCGAGGCTCAGCGCTCTGAGCTCGTCCATGGAGGTGTTCCTGCTGGTGACAAAGATAACTGGGATCTGAGAGGTTTTCCGAAGTTCCGTGCAGATACGGTAGCCATCCTGTCCTGGCAGCCCAATATCTAGCAAAACAAGATCGGGCATGGTTTTTTTAATCTGTGCCTCTGTATCCGCAAAATCTTCAATGACTGCCGTATCGTATCCCGCGTTTTGTAATAGAATGGCAAGCTCATCGCTTATGCTCTTTTCGTCTTCTACAATCAGTATTTTAGCCAAGTTCTCACCGTCCTCTATTGTATCATTTCCGTTCCCATCCAAATTAGGGGGAGTAGAGTAGATAACTTCTTAAATATTCTGAATTGTGGTCTAACCCCCATAGTTCTGCCTTGTAGCCTTGATTACAAATATTAAAACCAAGCTAAGGCGGCAGATGTGTAATGAATCCTTACATACCTGTTTTTCTCTGGCTTTAATCCACTCGTACCCTTGCCAGCATTTCCACCCCGGAGATTTTACCCTCCACATAGTCACGCCTGGCCTGACTGGCGGCGGCAGACCAAGACTTGAACTGCTCCCCGGCATATTTCCCCGCCGCTCGGTATCGGCGGGAATAGACCTTGTTGTACTCGATGAGATATTGCAATAAAAACGTGTCAGCTTCAACGCCTTTTTCAAAAAACAGCTTTGCTCCCACTTGCTTGCAGGTTCGCTTGCCCTCAAACGGTCTGTCGCAAAAATTCCGCTTTCGCTTATCCGACAGCACGAAATACTGCCCGTTTTTGAGCATCTCGGCAAATTCAAAGAACAGCATCTCATCCAGATATTCGATCAGGTAATAGGGCATCAGACTTACACCCTTGACGTCCTAATGCATAATCTCCGGCAGGTCTTCCTGTTCGGTTAGCTTCCAGTCATGGATATCCCGCAGAGTGTCGATATCCACCTTAAATGCACCAGTCCGTCGCTGCCGTATAAGACCCGGATATATGGATACTGCGCCATGTTTTTTTCTTTCTGCAAATAATCAAATTTCGATAAAACCCATCATTTGCGCTCCCTGTGTACTCTGGATTTTGTCTGTACGATAATGATAGCACTGTGAATGGAAAATTTCAAATTACGATTCATTATTACGCAGGAGGTGAGTCCGATACACAGCATAAAAACCGGGGTGCTGCCCCACACCCCGTGGAACGAAAGTAGCGCATGAACCATGAAAAGCGAATAATTCAACATCCGAATGACGCCTCAGGAAAAGGAGGCGATTCTCGGCAGAGCAAAACTGGCAGGCCGAACGGCCTCGGAATTTATAATAGACACGGCGGTGAAACGGAAAATCATCGTCATCGACAGTCTGCCGGAGATGGTACACAAGCAGATAATTTGGTTATTCGGTACTTTCTAACGGAAACGTAACTCGCCAGTCGCCTTTTGTTTTCATTCCAGATGTCACAAAATCTCCATACAGTAAATATTTTGAAACATACTCCTGAGGAATGTCAAAGACGTATTCATGGTAATCAATGCGCCCCGGCTGTTCATATTGATTAGAAAAGGAGAAACTGTAATTGCAGCTGATGTCAGTGCCCGTTGCATCTTTTAAATAAAATGAACCGTGATTATCATTGTCCAGCGGTTCTTTTACGGCAGTCTGAATATGCAGTTTCCCGCCAATATAGGCAATTCCGGTTAGGTCAATGCCGTCAACAGGAAACGCTTCCATAGGGTCAGAAGGAATTAAAGCAATGGGATTCCTCTCAAAGTCCAAATAGCTTTGATAGTCCTTGCCGCCGCCACCGTTGGACGATACGGTTTGAGTTCGCTCGGCAGTAAGAATGCTGGAAAGCTCGACTGGAATCTCCAGACCATCATATTTATTTTTATGGCTTAAAAATTCCCGCACAGAAAAAGTAATTTTATCACCAGCAATGTTTTGGCTCCCCCACTCATCTATCGTAATTAAAAAGGTAGCCGTTTTTGTGTTTTGTTCATAGCCTATCAATTGACAATGGGCCGAACTATCAAAGGGACGATTGATGGAATAGCTGTCAAAGAGATCAGTGGTTCCATCAATGCGGTCTCCAGTTAAATCTTGCATTGTAACATATATTTCGGCAATGTTGTCATGAATATATGAGGAAACCACCTCCAGCTTTATACCGTTGCTCTCGCTGGATTTTTGTACCGGCATAAAAAATTGTGCCACGCTTGGAGAGACCATATACATCAGCTGATAGATGGGTTCTACTGTTGCTGCAAGTACAGGCATTGCCATCGTCAGGCAGATACACAAGGCAACCAGAGCCACAACAGGCCTTTTCAGTCGCAAAGGCTCAATGCGCTTGCTGCAATCACCATCATGAGCCGAATCTAAAATATCTTGCAGCAACTGATCTCTTGGATGAATTTGATTATTCATATGGCTATATCTTTCTTTAAACATCGTAATCCTCCTTCAGAATATTTTTGAGTAGTACCCTTGCACGGGTAAGCTGAGTTCTTACCGTGGTGTTCTTCCGCTCTAATACTTTAGCGATTTCTTCAGTAGTCATATCTTCATAGTAAAATAAATGAATGACTTCTCGATATTTTGCAGGCAATTGCTGTAATTCGTTGTAAAGATCTATGTCTTCTTTTGTTTCAAATTGCAGGGTTTCTTCCAAAGGAATAATTTTTCTTTTCCATGCAGAACCCCACAGCTTTTTGGAACAGTTGACAGTTACTTTGATAAACCATGCTTTTCTGTGGGCTTCATTTTCAAAAACCGGCTGTTTTTTTATATACCGAAAAAAGACTTCCTGAAAAATTTCGTCAGCATCGTGTCTTGTCCCTGTTCGTGCAAAGGCAAGGCGGTATACCATATTGCTATAGAACTTTATGACATCTCCAACACAATCATCCGTACGCAATGATTGTAGCTTCATATTTAAAATCCTCCTCCTTTCACCATAAACACCCCTGAGCCATTCAAAATGTTACCAATACAGGTAAAAAAATTAGCGTGTAATAAACACGCTAAAATGTGTGGTATTGTCATTACGAATCTCCCTGCCTTAATCCAGCTAAAGCGCTTTTTGTACTCGCAGCGGTAAAACCTTGAAAACGTCATCATCTTTACGCTTTTCCGTCCAAGCCTTAATTGACCCTACATCCCTGCAATTGTTCATTGAAAGGATCGTGGCGGGTGAAAAATCACAGAAGTATTCCCGCCGCATAAGCAAGAAAAGGGGCAGACAGCCGAAACTGTCTGCCCCTTCACAGGGATTTATACCCGATTCACCTTTTGTCCCTATGATGCCCCGCCTAAGTTGCGGCATCTTTTTTTATTGACAAAATATATAAAAAGTTATATTATTAAATTTAGCAAACGGTTAATCTGCAAGCAAAACTATCCAACTATACTATATCATAAAAGCAAATAGCTGTCAAGGGCTTTTTTAATAAAAGGAGGATTTTTATGAAAGATTTTTTACAAATCCAAAAACTATTATCGCAGAACGAGTCCGAAATTAATCAAATTGAGAAATGCAATGAATTTTCGTCAAAGTTTGGTTTAGTGCTTACAAATGCACAAATCCGGACTCTTTCAGAAGAGAGATATAATACACTAAAGAGGTATGGCCGAGTAGAACTGGGAAAGGGCATTTTAGATAAACTGATTTTTGAGTTTTGCGATTCTCCGTTTATCTGGCAGGAAAACTATATGGATACTTTGTCTGACCTACAGGACATATTTTACTATTTTAAAAACGAATCCCTTGATGAATTTACAGATGACGAACTGATACGCTACATGCGCAAGAGCTTTGATAATGAGTGTCAGGGTTCAATTGAATACTTGAGGGAGACTAGCTTGGAGGATGTGTGCAGAAGCATAAGATACGGACAGGAGGCGTATAAGTATTTTGATACTTACGAGGATGAATTAGAATAACTCCAAAGGAGGACAGATTGTTATGGACGTAATACAGAAATATCAGCATATACAAACTGTGAGGAGCGAGTACTTTCAGTCTCTTTTACAGGGTGCAGCAAAAGAGGGTATAATCAGTTGCGAGCAGTCAAAGAAAATTCAAATGGGGCTGCTAGGTCTGCTTTCAAAGCAAATACAAAAGTTTACTTTTGGGGAAAGCAGTTCTGTAACGGAAGAGATTGCTGCAAATTTGCTCAAATCAATTTGCTTCTCTATAAGTATGGCATTGAAGAGTCAGGACAACGTTGTTATTGCATCAGAATTGCTTGAACATGAGAGTATTGAAGAATTATTTAATAAAGGAAATGAGGTAATCAGATATTATTTTGAGGATGCAAAAAGTATTTGGATAAAAATAAAGTCAGAAGGTCCGAAAATCAGTAATTTGGCTTACAATGATACTGTATTCAAGGGAATGAAGGAATTTTTTGATTGGTATGACTACAGATTTTCTGCACACGAGATAAATGGCAGTTTGGATTATCCTCTTTCCTATGATGAAATGGATTTAAGTGGTATAGAGTATATACATGAATATTTAACTCACCTAGATATGGAGAATGTTTTGTGTTCAAGGTATGATGCCCATAACTTAGATAGTCTTATGAGGGGCTATAGCAAATATTTCAGAGAAGACCTGCTAAATGTATTTGAGTTGGTACTTTCAAATTTACTTGGAAGGAGAATGCTGGGTTATAATCTCCAAGAACTGGATATAAATGAGGAAGACAGGGAGTGGCTGTTAATACAACTTAAAAAGACCGATGAAATGGAACTTGTTAAAAAAATGGAGGAAGCTTTTTATGAAGTATTGTCATTTATCAAAGTGGAATCACAGGATACTATTGAATATTTCAAAATAACTTTAAAAAATATTATCTCAAGAGTTAAACATAATATAAACTTGGGGAAGCTGGACAAAGTCTTTGTAACGCTATACGAGGAGGAAGATGAAATCTTAATATCGGGATATGTTGATGGTAATAAAATGGAAGATGAAGATTTAAGAGTATTAATTGATGAAATGAAAGCTTGCAGATTTTTAGAGGATAAAATTGCAATGGTCTTGCAAAGTGTAAAAAGTCTGGAGGATTTAGAAGAGGTTTTAAGTGAATGCTTCTTTGAGGGGGAATATGAAAGTGTGTTCAAACTCCTTGATAAACGAGAAATACAAGAATTGATAAAGAGGATTCTAGAAAATAAGAATGATTATTCTTCATATTATGAGTGGGAAAAAGAAATTCTTGAATATAATGCATAAATCAGGTAGAGCTTAATACTCTGCCTTTTTTATGCACTTTTAACCACTATACTTACAAATTTATTACAATAATACCATGGAATTACAAATAGTTGTGACATATAATTACAGTAAGTAATAATTTTATGTTAAAAAATTTGTTAGGAGGATTATAAATTGAGGTTATTTGAAACAGTACTTATTTTTGTTAACTTTTTTACGCTAGGATGGCTGTTGTTTAGTAAAAAGAATGCAAATAAAATACCTTGTATTTTATTCGGAATTTCATTTGTAATAACACTTATACAATTAATTGCAGAAGGATACCGTATACAAATGTTACCGGCATACATCTGCCTTCTTTTAAATGTACTGATTTTCTTTCGTAAAGGCAGAAAACCCAGAAAAACCTGGAAACTTGTTCTTGGGTCAATATTTTCACTTTTATTTCTTATAATAGCTGTTGCATTTCCGGTACTTTTGCCTGTTTTTTCTCTTGAAAAACCAACCGGGCCATACCAAGTAGGAACAATTACATATGATTGGACTGATGAAAACCGTTTAGAAGAGGCAACAAAAGACCCAGATGATAAAAGGGAATTAATGGTACAGGTGTGGTACCCTTCTGAAAAATCTGACAGCTTGAAAAGGGCACCATATATAAAAGATCTCCCGGAGGTAGCGAAAGGGCTTGAGAAGCAATCTGGTATACCATCCTTACTATTTAGTCATTTAAAATATGTAAAAAGTCATTCCTATGTAAATGCAAAGATTTCTGTTAAACAGCAGAAATATCCACTTCTGATATTCTCCCACGGCTTTGGGCTTCTTAGAAACATAAACACATTTGAAGTGGAAGAATTAGCAAGTCATGGTTATATTGTTGTCGCAATTGACCACTCTTACGATTCGGCGGCTACAGTATTTTCAAACGGAAGGGTTGCTAAATATACCTACAAAAATGAAGAAATGCTAAAGGCAGACTTTATAGATTTCATGGATTCTCATAATAAAGTATGGGTTAAAGATGTACAATTTGTACTTGATAAAATTGAGGAAGTTAATAAAAAAGATCCTCTTAATATTTTTAGCGGAAGGATTGATTTGAATAAAATAGGTATGTTCGGACACTCGTATGGAGGTGCAACAGCAGGACAGATTATTATGAAGGACTCAAGAATTAAAGCGGGCATAAACATGGATGGGGATTTTGTGGGAACTCCTATTTCTGAAAAGGGTTTAGGGAAGCCATTCATGATGATGGACGCTGAAGTGACTATGAATAATAGACTGGATTTTGACAAATATTTGACCAAATGTGGAGTAAGTGATGATTCACGTAAGAGATTTATAGAGCAAAATACAAAAATGTGTAACGTAAGAAGTAACGCTATTGCAAATGGAGGGTATTCTCTTTTAATAAATAAAATAATTCACCTTAGCTATACCGATTTAAGCCTTTTTACCCCATTATTAGCTATTAACTATAATCCTCACGATGTACACAAAATAATTAATGATTTTACTTTAACATTCTTTAATAAATATTTATTGGGAGATTCATCTGCTTCTTTGGAAAATACCGCCAAGAAATATAAGAATGTTGAGCTAAAGCAGACAAAACATAACTAGAGTTGTGCAACTTTAGCCTAATTAATAAAAAATTAATACATTCTCTTCCCGAATAATATATAATAGATATTGCTTTACATACAAAATGAGAAAGAGTGTTAAATAATGAATTGGAAAAATACAATTATAAGCCTTACTCTGGCAGGCAGTTTTATTTTTACCATGAGTTCTTGTGCTTCCAGGCCCGTAAGCAGCTATGTTTCAGAGGAAACTGCACAAGCAACAGCAAAAGTATCACAAAACATAAAAACGGAAAATGAGTTAAGTGATGAAATTCATGTAGATCAGCTGGGTTATAAAACCCTGGCAAAAAAAATAGCTATAATTAAGGGTGAATATAAAAAGTTTCAGGTGGTTGACAGTAAAACAGGTGTGGCGGTTTTAACAGGAGATTTGACTGAAAGCTCAAATGATGACTCCAGCGGAGATACTGTATGCTATGCAGACTTTAGTAAGATTACAGTACCCGGTAAGTACTTTATCTCAATATCAGGATTAGGTAAATCATTTGATTTTTTAGTAGATAACAATGTATATACAAAGCTTGGTGATTCTATGCAAAAAGCACTGTATTATCAACGTTGCGGAACAGCTTTGACAACTGAATTTGCAGGTGAATACAGTCATGCGGTTTGTCACAAAGCATTAGCTAAATTATATAACGATGAGACAAAAACAATTGACGTAAGCGGAGGCTGGCATGATGCTGGAGATTACGGAAGATACGTTGTACCTGCATCTGTCACAGCAGCAGGCTTACTTTTGGCATATGAGCTTTATCCGCAAGCTTTTACGGATACAACACGTATTCCGGAAAGCGGCAATAAGATACCGGACGTTCTTGATGAAGCAAAATATGGGATACAGTGGCTTCTCAAAATGCAAGACAGTGAGTCTGGCGGGGTATATCACAAGGTCACATCAAGGGCATTTCCGGAAATGACAACAATGCCTGATAAAGATGTTGACGATCAGCTTGTAATGCCCATATCTACTAATGCTACAGCTGATTTTGCAGCAACTGCGGCAATGGCTTCAAGAATATATATGACTATAGATCCCGTATTTGCACAAAATTGCTTGCAGGCCTCCAAAAAAGCCTGGGAATGGCTTGAAGAAAATAAGGATTTCGTTAGCTTCAAGAATCCTTCAGATGTGGCGTCAGGAAAGTATGGAGACAGCTCAGGGAAAGATGAGAAGGCATGGGCAGCTGCTGAACTTTTCAGAGCTACGGGAGATGAGAAATACAACAAATATTTTACAGACAATTATCAAGTTGAAGGCTTTGGACTTGGATGGCAGAATGTAAGCGGATTTGCAGCAATTGCATATATGTTTTCAGATGTATCTGGAACAGACCAGAAAAAAGCCGATGAAATTAAAAAGTCATGGCTTGCAAAAGCAGATATGTTTGCAGCTACAGGTGAAAAAGACGGATATCTGGTTGCAATGCATAAAATGGAGTATAACTGGGGAAGTAACATGAATGTTGCAACCCATGCCATGCACCTGCTTATAGCCGACAAACTCAAAACCGATGAAAAATATACCCAGTCAGCCGATGACTGTACGCATTATCTGCTGGGCAGAAATACACTTAACCAGAGCTATATAACCGGTTTTGGTTCGAAACAGGTTAATAAACCCCATCACAGACCATCTGCGGCTGACCTTGCATTAAAACCTGTTCCCGGCTTAATGGTAGGGGGACCTGATTCGGCTTTAGAGGATGATGTAGCTAAAAGCAAGCTATCGGGTAAATCTCCTGCGGAGTGTTATATAGATGATGTTGGCTCTTTTTCAACAAATGAGGTTGCTACCTACTGGAATTCCTCAGCGATTTTTATTTTAAGCTATTTAAACTCAAATAAGTAAATTGCTAAACAGGTATCAAAATAAAAAGTGATTCATAGTATATTGGTATTAAAAAGAAATATTTTAGACTTTAAGGAGGTTACGACTTTGGCTAAACAAGTTTGGAAACCATCAACCATGTTAAATCCTGTACCGGTAGTAATGGTATCATGTACGGATAATGAGGGAAAACCAAATATAATTACTCTTGCCTGGACGGGGACTATTAACTCTGACCCTCCAATGGTCTCAATATCGGTAAGAAAAGAACGGTATTCCTATGAACTCATAAAAGAAAAAGGCGAATTTGTAATTAATCTTCCTACTAAAAAGCTGACCTTTGCAACTGATTATTGCGGTGTTAAGTCAGGCAGAGATATTGATAAATTTGAGACAATGGGGTTGACGGCTGAAACTGCTTCTAAAATACAAGTTCCGCTTATAAAGGAATGTCCCTTGAATCTTGAGTGCGTGGTGAAACAGTCAATAGAGCTGGGTTCTCATGTATTGTTTTTGGCTGAAATAGTAGCTACAAATGTTGAAGAATCATTGTTGGATGAAAAGGGAAAACTGGATTTACATAAAGCCGAATTAATTTGTTATTCACATGGTGAATACTATCCCCTTGGAAATTCTTTGGGCTATTTCGGGTATTCTATAACCAAAAAGAAGAATCTCAAGAGAAACCAAAAATAGATTTAATTGATTAGTAAAACTAAGCCTTATGAAGTGGCTGAAAACCCCTTCATAAGGCTTTTCCGTTCTATAATTTACATAGCTTCATGAAATGTCCTTGATATTACTTCTAATTGCTGTGACTTGGTAAGCTTTATAAAATGTACGGCGTAGCCGGACACACGAACTGTAAGCTGGTTATATTTCATAGGCTCCTTCATGGCATTTTCCAGAGTTTCTTTATCAAGTACATTAATGTTTATATGATGACCACCGCTCATAATATAACCGTCAATAATGGCGGAAAGATTTGCAGTTTTGGTGATTATTTCTTTGCCCAGAGCATTAGGAATAACTGATAGTGTAAGGGATATACCGTCATTGCACGCACTATAGGGTATCTTTGCCACTGAATTCATCATTGCAAGTATACCTGACTTATCTCTGTTGTGCATCGGGTTGGCACCGGGGGCAAAAGGTTCTCCTTTTTTACGGCCATCAGGAGTAGAGCCTGTTTTCTTACCGTACACAACATTTGATGTTATGGTCAGGATTGACAAAGTATGCCTTGCATTGCGATAGGTGGGATGAGTTTTAAGGCTTTCATAGAAGCTTGTAACCACTTCTTTAGCAATACTGTCGGCTCTGTCGTCATCGTTTCCGTATTGAGGATAACTGCCTTCTAAATCAAAGTCTGTAATAATACCGCGATCATCTCTTATTACCCTGACACGGGTATGTTTAATGGCACTCAAAGAATCCACAAGCACTGATAGCCCGGATATACCGAAGGCCATAAGTCTGTTAACATCTGTATCATGAAGAGCCATCATAAGACGCTCGTAAGCGTATTTATCATGCATATAATGTATAATATTCATGGTATTAACATATAAGCCTGTCATCCAATCCTGCAGCTTTAGAAAGTTTTCCATAACCTCGTCATAGTCAAGGTACTCTCCTTCATATGGCTTTATTTCAGGTGCAACCTGATCACCGCTTATTTCATCACGTCCTCCGTTTAAGGACAATAGAAGCAATTTTGCAAGATTACATCTTGCACCAAAAAACTGCATATCCTTTCCAAGACGCATAGCCGATACACAGCAGGAGATGCCATAATCATCACCGTACTGGGGCTGCATAATATCATCATTTTCATACTGAATTGCACTTGTTGAAATAGACGTTTGGGTACAAAACCTCTTGAAATTTTCAGGTAACTTGACTGACCATAATATTGTGAGATTTGGTTCAGGTGCAGCTCCCAGATTCTTCAAAGTTTGAAGGAACCTGTAGGCGGTTTTTGAAACCATATGTCTTCCGTCGCTGCTGATTCCACCTAAGGACTCAGTCAGCCAAACAGGGTCTCCTGCAAAAAGTTCATTATACTCTTTGGTACGCAAGTGCCTTATAAATCTGAGTTTTATAACAAACTGGTCAATCAGCTCCTGTGCATCTGTTTCTGTTATGGTTCCGTTATTTATATCGCGTTCAATGAATATATCAAAAAATACATTGAGCCTGCCTAAAGAATTTGCAGCTCCGTTGGTTTCTTTTAATGCACCTAAAAATGCCAGATATGTCCACTGAACAGCCTCAAAGGCATTTTGTGCAGGACGCTTCAGATTAAAGCCGTAAGAATTTCCCAGAATACCCAAATCCTTAAGTGCGGCAATCTGATCGTGAAGTTCTTCTCTAAGCCTTATAACAACATCGGTCATAGTGCCGCCGAGACTGTCCAAATCCTTTTGTTTTTGATTTATTAAATAATCCGTGCCATATAGGGCAACTCTTCTGTAATCGCCTATTATACGGCCTCTGCCGTATGCATCGGGAAGCCCTGTTATAACTCCGCATTTTCTTGCCTTACGCATTTCATCAGTATATGCGCTGAAAACACCATCATTATGAGTTTTTATGCTTTTACTGAAAATTTTATCAATGTCAGGTGATGGTGCGGTATCAAACTGCTGGCAGGCCTGTTTAGCCATTCTGTAGCCGGTTTTAGCAAGAAAAGCTCTTTTCAGAGGTGTATCGGTCTGAAGCCCCTTTATTACTTCGTATTTCTCTTCAATAAAGCCGGGTTTATGACTTGTTATACTTGCTACTGTTTCTGTGTCGATATCAAGAATTCCGCCGTTTAAATGCTCTTCAACCAAAAGACTCTTACAAGTATCCCAGAGCTGTTTTGTTTTTGAACTGGCGCTGCAAAGAAAGTTTTCGGCACCATCGTATGGAGTGTAGTTTGTCTGGATAAAGTCCTGAACGTCTATGGAACTCTGCCATTTACCAGGTTTGAAATCAGAAATGTTTAAATTCATAATTTAGTACCCCCTCGGAAAAATTTCTCCCCAGGAAACACTTTTTTGTATGTTTGTGGAAACAACAAAACAAATGCCGCCTGAGCAGTTATGATGCCCAGGCGGCCGGCTTTTAAAGTCATACTCCCTGTGGTAATCTCCACGTCCGCCAGTTGTATGACAGTTTGTTCTTGTAAAATAGTTTATAACTTTAGTATAGAATATTTTTAGGATATGTCAAGAGGTTAATTTTATTGATAAATTCAGATAGACCTTTCAAATGGAGTCTATGCATTGAAGAGCTTCTCCAGTTGACCATATCTGTCATGTGTGAGAAGAGCGTCCTTGTCTGTGCCCTTGAACTTGACGGTATATGTCCAACGCCCGTATGGATAGATTTTGTAAATCATGGAAAGATTTATAATGTAAGACTTGTGGCTTCTGAAAAAGTGCGAATTGTCCAACCTTTCCTCTATTTCGCTTAAGCCTTCAGAGGTAGTCAAGCTTTCTGTCAGGGTGTGAATTACCGTATTCCGATTTTCACGCTCAATAAATATTATATCCTTGCAGTCAATGAAGCTGATGCCTTCCTTGCTCTTTATTATAAGCTTCGAAAGGCTGTATCTGTTGATTTGAGGGGGGGAAACTGCATCAGCTTCTTTGTTAACAAATATCTCCTTTATGCGTTGAAGGGTAGTCAGTATTCTGTCTATTTTAAAGGGCTTAATCAGATAATCCGATGCATATACCTCAAAGGCTTCCGGCATATAGTTTTCGTAGGCAGTAGCAAATATAATAAAGGTTTTGGGTGCAATATCCATTATTCTTTTGGCACACTCAATGCCTCCCATGCCGGGCATTTCAATATCCAAAAAAACAATGTGAGGGGAGAAGGCTTCAACGAGGCCTAAGCCTGTCTCTCCGCTTTTAGCCTCGCCAACCAACTCAAAACCCTCGTTTTTTTCAATTATCTTTTTTAGAACAAGTCTCATTCCATCATCATCATCAACAATCAGAACCTTGAGTTCCATAGGGTATTTCCTCTCCGTTTCATCGCTTTTGGGGGAGCAAGTATTTCCGACATGATAAATCCCTGTATCAGGCCGTTATCGCTGAAGTCAATTTTCAGACTCACTTCTTTGTTGGAATTTTTTGATGCATCCGATTTTATAATATCTTCTGAAGGACTGTTCGTACCATCAGGTTCAGGTTTTTCAGCATTATCTGATATAAAAGAGTCTGATGAAGTTTCATTTTGGAGGTTCTCAGTAACCTCCGGTGAATTACTACTATCAGATTCAACGGTCACAGGTGTACCAGCGGCTTGTGAGCCGCTGGATTTCATAGGAACTCCAAGAGCTGAATACATTAGTTTGTAAATTGGTTCCATTTTCACTTCACTCCTTTTGATAAACGTTCCCGGTATCCTACGATTTTATATCAATGTTTTCAGGAACATCAGGGTTACCTGCCTTAGAAATGGCATCCCTCATCTGGGTATCAGCTATCATATTCTGAAGATTGTAGTAATCCATTACACCAATCTTTCCTTCACGGAGAGCTGTAGCCATAGCATCCGGTACAAGAGCCTCCGCCTCAACAACCTTTGCCCTCATCTCCTGAACAGCAGCCTTCATTTCCTGTTCTTTTGCAACAGCCATTGCTCTTCTTTCCTCAGCCTTGGCCTGTGCTATGTTTTTATCTGCTTCTGCTTGAAGAGTTTGCAGCTGGGCGCCTATATTTCTGCCGACATCAACGTCAGCTATATCAATTGAAAGAATTTCAAAGGCAGTTCCTGCATCCAGACCTTTTGACAGAACTGTTTGGGATATTTTATCAGGGTTTTCAAGTACCTCTTTATGGGAAAAAGAGCTACCTACAGTTGTTACAATACCTTCACCGACTCTGGCAAGGACGGTAGTTTCTCCCGCACCGCCTATGAGTCTGTCCAGATTGGCCCTGACTGTTACTCTTGCCTTTGCCAGAAGTTCAATACCGTCTTTTGCAACCGCTGAAACATTAGGGGTCTCGATAACTTTTGGGTTTACACTCATCTTAACTGCTTCCAGTACATTGCGGCCTGCCAAATCAATAGCAGCAGCTCTTTCAAAGGGAAGATTCATGTTTGCCCTGTGAGCAGCTATTAGTGCATCAACAACAACATCTACATTTCCTCCTGCAAGGTAATGCGCTTCCAGTTGGTTTACATTGAGATCTATGCCGCCTTTGACTGCTTTTATGAGAGGCATTACTATCTTGTAGGGCTTCACCCTTCTAAGCTTCATACCAATAAGGTTGAAGATACTGACCTTTACATTTGCAGCCAAAGCTGATATCCATAAACCCACGGGCACCAGACTGAAAAACAAAGCAAAGAACAGTGCCAGTGCACACAATATAATAACAAAACCTGTTAAATTCATAACAATCTCTCCTTTTCGTTTGAGCAACATTATAATGAAAAGCTAAATTTCACGAACTACTATACTCCTACCGATAACTTTTATTACCTTTACCTTTTTGCCTTGGGGAATAAATGAACCCTCTGATACTACATCAATTTTAACTCCATCAAAATCCACTACTCCGGATGGCCTCAAAACAGTGTAGCTGATGCCTTCTTTGCCAAGAAAAAATTCCAGATCCTCCATACCTATATACCCGGTTGATTTTTGCTGCGAGTGCTTTAGTATAAGAGACGACCTTGACAATTTTCCTTTGGTAGCCGAGTGAAGTATAATACTAAGCGCAATTCCCAGAATTGCCAGTACAAGTACTATCAGAATCAAAGCCTGCTGGAAGGTTGATGCTATAAAAATAATTCCTATGATTATCAGAATAGCACCTGTGATTCCCGGAGCGCCAAACCCAGGATGAAACATCTCTACTATTACAAGTATAACCCCTATTATCAGTATAAGCCCCTGTATAAAACTTATTTGTACAATGAAATCCAATATTTCCACATTAGACTGCCCCCTTTTTGTGCATATTTATTTATGCTTTTGGTAATATTATATTGTTCTAATTACTATAAGTAATGGGTAATTGCCGTAAAGTACATTAAATAGTCACAAATGTCGGTTTACATCATCAAAAGTTTACTTTGGTATTTGCCCTTCAAATATGGTTTCACCGTTATCAACTCGTACATTTATGCTTCCGCCGTAATTAAGGAGGGTTTCCTTTGTAATAGCCAGTCCCATGCCTTCACCTTTATTGCCTTTTGTTGTAAAACCTGTTTCAAATATTTTGTCGATAATATCCTGTGGCATTCCGGAACCATTGTCTTTGATAGTGAAATAGTAGTATTTAATGTCTTCATGGAGAATAATTTCTATATATTTATTACCTTGAGAGTTTTCAAGTGCATAAATGGCATTATCTATAATATTACCTATGACCCTGCAAAACTCCCAAGTGGGAATCTTGATTTTATCAAATCTGGAGTTTACCGTTAGTCTGGTTTCAATCCCTCTTTTTTCTCCGGCAAGAACTTTTGCCTGCAACAGGGCGTTAAAAGCAGGGTTTGATGTTCTCATGACACGACTTACCTTTTGAATATCGTTATAAACCTTTTCGATATAATCTTTTGTGTCACTGAATTCTTCCAGTTCAATAAGTCCGTAGACCACTTGAAGATGGTTCATAAAATCGTGTCTCTGTGCTCTCAGGGTTTTGTTCAGCTCCTCAAGCTGAAACAGTGTTTGCACAAGAGTATCATTTTTAGAGTTTATCTGCCCTAGACGTTGAATATCTTTTATATTGATAAAGGTATTTAGAAAGGAAATCAAAACAATTGTTATATATGAAATGGTTTCACTGTTAAAAGTTATAAAAACAGATGCATCCCTCAAATACTGGAATACCATTATGCCTATTAATATTGCTACCTGAGCAACATTGAGTATGATTACCGATAAAATTGTTTTGTTGAATGCCAGATTCCTTTTCATTTTTCCTCGCTATCTCAGAACTTAGTAGATATAGGTTATATTATACAAAATGTTCACTCATTTGGATATATTCCAAGTATGTTTATAGTGGGTTGGCCATGCAGGGGGCGGTGCAGGCAATAGTTGTTTTTAGCAAAGTAAAAGCCAGCGTCTTTTAGACGCTGGCCGGTAATAAGCCCTTATAGAGCTAACACAAACCACCAGTTTTACGGGTGGTCATAATTGTAAGTTTTATTATTTAGTTGCAAAAACTTTTTTGAGTTTTGCAAATCTAGGAAGACCATCTTCCTTAGGAGGAGTGGATTCACCTTGAATTAATGGTAAAGCATAGTCAATAAACTCTTGCTTTAAGCCATTTCCAGCTTCATTAATCCATTCTCTAGGAATCTTCTTTTCAGTATTTGCAACATCGTCCAAATTGAGTAACTGAATTTCACATTTGTATTCGCTTCCTTCAGCTCTCTTAAAGCCAACCATCTTGTCTGTCATACCTTCAACTGCATATCTTACTGCCATTTGACCTGACATGTAGGATTCGTTTACGTCGCTTGCAGAACCGCAGTGAGCAGCACATCTTTGAAGAAGACTGAATTCGATTCCACGAACCTTTGCTCCGGTCTTTTCCTTAACAATTGCAGCCAGAGTAGCAGCGAGTCCGCCTAACTGAGCATGTCCGAAAGAATCTTTCTGATCAGCAAGGTTTGAACCGTATTCTGAAATGTACTTACCGTTTTTGTCCTTAATACCTTCTGAAACAGCAACGATACAGTTTCCATTTTCTTTGTAAATTCTAGTACAGTCAGCAAGGAACTGATCCATATCAAAATCAATTTCAGGGAGGTATATCAAGTCAGGACCTGCACCCTTGTAAGCAGCAAGAGCAGTTGCAGCTGTCAACCAACCTGCGTTTCTTCCCATAACTTCAAGTATAGTAATCATACCTGTGTTGTAAACTCTTGCATCATGGTAAACTTCCATAGTTGAAGTAGCGATATACTTAGCTGCACTTGAATATCCAGGGCAGTGGTCTGTTCCGAAAAGGTCATTATCTATAGTCTTTGGAACACCCATTACTTTGCATTCATAGCCAACTTTCTGCATGTACTTGCTAACCTTATTGCAAGTATCCATTGAATCATTTCCACCGTTATAGAAGAAATATCTGATATCATATTTCTTGAAAACTTCAACAAGTCTCTTGTAATCTGTTTCGTCTTCTTCTACTGATTTAAGTTTGTAACGAACAGAACCAAGAGCTGAAGAAGGAGTAGTCTTTAATAAGTCAAGCTCGTAAGCATCTTCCTTGCTCATGTCATAGAATTTTTCATCAAGAATACCTTTGATACCGTGAGCTGCACCATATACAGCTGTTATTGCATCTTGCTTTAATGCTTCCTGAAATACTCCGCATGCACTGGCATTAATTACTGATGTTGGTCCACCTGATTGTCCAAAAATAGCGGCGCCTTTTAAAACAGTCATTTTATATACCTCCTGATATTTATATTAATTTATTAATATATACGTTGCTCTTACCAGACCTTTCTTCAATAGGACTGATATTACAATCCGCAATCAAATTAAAATATAGCATAACAAGTTGGAAAATGCAATTATACATTACCTAGGTTTGTCAAAAAAATATCAAAATATCCCTTGATTTTAAAGATAATATTGCATAAAATAGTAACGGTGAGTTTTTATGTTGGTTAATATTAGAATTACCTTATTGTTTTCTGATAAAATTGGATAAACAATATATAATATAAAGGTAAAATTATTCTTATAAAGGAGTGCATAAATATGCCATTAGTAACTTCTACCGAAATGTTTAAAAAAGCGTATGAAGGCGGCTATGCAATAGGAGCTTTCAATGTTAATAACATGGAAATTGTACAAGGAATAACTGAAGCAGCAAAAGAAGTAAATGCTCCTCTTATTCTTCAAGTATCAGCAGGAGCAAGAAAGTATGCAAACCATACTTATCTTATGAAATTAGTTGAGGCTGCTATTATAGAAACAGGTTTGCCAATCTGTCTGCACCTTGACCACGGTGATACTTTCGAGCTTTGTAAATCATGTATCGACGGCGGATTTACTTCCGTTATGATAGACGGTTCACACCACTCATTCGAAGATAACATAGCACTTGCAAAACAGGTTGTTGAATATGCTCACCCAAGAGGAGTTGTTGTTG
Organism: Ruminiclostridium papyrosolvens DSM 2782; assembly: GCF_029318685.1. Lineage (NCBI taxonomy): Bacteria > Bacillati > Bacillota > Clostridia > Eubacteriales > Oscillospiraceae > Ruminiclostridium > Ruminiclostridium papyrosolvens. Next base: position 3,352,101 of record NZ_CP119677.1, on the reverse strand, counting down.
AAGCTGAACTTGGTAGACTTGCAGGTATCGAAGATGCAGTTAACGTATCAGAGGCTGACGCAGCATTTACAAATCCTGCTGAAGTTGAAGAATTCGTTACAAAAACCGGTGTTGATTCATTGGCAATCGCAATCGGTACAAGCCATGGCGCATACAAATTCAAACCAGGAACAAAGCCACAGTTGAGGTTTGATGTATTGGAAGAAGTTTCAAAGAGACTTCCTAACTTCCCAATAGTTCTCCACGGTGCATCATCCGTTATCCCAGAGTTTGTTGAAATGATCAACGGCAATGGCGGAAAAATGCCTGATGCAATAGGTATTCCTGAAGATATGCTCCGTCAGGCTGCTAAGATGGCAGTATGTAAGATAAATATCGACTCTGACTTGAGACTTGCTATGACAGGTTCAATAAGAAAGTATTTCAATGATCATCCTGATCACTTCGATCCAAGACAATATTTAAAGCCAGCTAGAGAGGCTATAAAGGGTCTTGTAAAGAACAAGATTGTTAACGTTCTTGGATGTGACGGTAAAGCTTAATAAATAAAATATTATTTATTAAGTAAGAAAACCCGATTTGATTATTTGTTTTTGCAAATAATCAAATCGGGTTTTTATTTTATCGTGATTTATAGTAACCCTTGTTATATCTGTATCAACATGATATAATCAGACTATATCATGTTGATACATACGGAGGATATTATGGCGAAAGAAAATACAACCTCTTTTATAATACTGGGGTTACTAAATCACGAGGATTCCAGCGGGTATGACTTAAAGAAAAAAATTGATTATATGATAAGCAGATTTTGGGAGGTTGGGTACGGCCAGTTGTATCCCACCCTCAGTCAGCTTGAAAAAGGCGGAATGGTAACAAAACGTACGGGAGAAAACTCAAAGGGCCCTGAAAAGAGTGTTTATTCTATTACTGCAAAAGGCCGGGAGGTTTTGAAGGAGTGGCTTAGTGTACCGGGAGCAAAGGAATACACAAAATATGAAATACTATTGAAGCTTTTTTTTGGGAACATGGTTTCTTACAGGGAGAATGTTGAGAGAATAGAAAATTTCAAAGAGCGCCATATAAATGATTTGAAAATGATTCAGATGTATAAGACGAATCTGGAAAAGGTTATTGAGAAAGAAGACGATCACTTATACTACTTTTTGACGGTTTTGTTCGGAGAATTTATATACAAAGCATATATTGAGTGGGCGGATGAAGCTGAAAAACTATTGAAAAATCATATAAATCAAGACAACGACAAGGGGTGTTAAAAATGAGACGTCAAAAAATAAGAAATACATTATTGCTTTTTTCCATGCTGCTTTTTCCTGTAACACTGAACTATTTCTCTCCATATCTTATTGTACAGGGAAGCTTTGCAGGGATTGTTTCAGGAAGTGCATTGTTTTTTTTAGCATTATTTCTTTTTTCATTATTTTTTGGTAGAGCCTATTGCGGTTGGATATGTCCTGCCGGAGCTGTACAGGATTGTTGTGTACATATTAATAACAAAGCTGTAGGTAGAAAGCAGAAATTAATTAAATACTTTATATGGGTACCATGGCTTACCTCTGTAATAGCAGGATTCATATCAGCAGGAGGAATAAAAGAATTCAATCCTGTATTTTTGACAGACTATGGTGTTTCTGCCTCAAGTCTTCACGGATGTATAATATATGTTTTTGTAGTAATATTCATTGCTGTAATATCCTTGAACTTTGGAAAAAGATCCTTTTGTCACTCAGTCTGTTGGATGGCACCATTTATGGTTTTGGGGAGCAAAATTAAAAACAGACTAGGATATCCGTCTTTACATGTAAAAATTGATTCATCGTCATGTGTAAATTGTAAAAAATGTGACAGCAATTGTCCTATGAGTATACAAGTCAGCAAAATCGTAAGCAGTAATAAAAAAAGAATTGACAATGTTGAATGTATTTTGTGCGGAAAGTGTGAGGAAGTATGCCCCAAAAAGTCCCTTAAATTAACTTTAAGATAAATACAATTTTTTTTAGAATTATTTAGTATTAAAAGAATATTAAATTTTGGTACACTTGTTGTTAATGTTGCTATAAATGCTATATATTTATTATATGAAATATATAGAATATTGTTTTATTTTTGGTTATTTCTAAACTATTGGGGGTTTTTGGGGGTTAAAATGAATAAAAAAATCGTGGCAGTATGTATTTTGCTGGTATTTCTAACGATTCTGCCAATCGCCGGCTACAGGCTGTTTGCAGATAAAACTTACGAAGGAAATATCTCCAATGCACAAACGGTATCTAAAAATGAGGATTTACGGGGAGTATGGATTGCATCAGTTGCAAATATAGATTTCCCGTCAAAGCCGGGTATCAGTGCCGACAAACAAAAAAAGGAATTGGATGAAATAATAAGTAATACCAAATATATGGGACTTAATGCTATCTTTTTTCAAGTAAGGCCTACAGGGGATGCCCTTTATAAATCATCTATTTTCCCGTGGTCAAAATACTTAACGGGACAACAGGGGAAAGAAAATGATGGTGGTTTTGACCCTTTGGCATACATAATAAAACAGGCACATAAGGAAGGCATACAGGTTCATGCGTGGCTTAATCCACTGAGACTTACAATGGGGACAACGGCTAAACCTGACAAAAATGTAAGTGTACTTTCAGCTAATCATCCTGCCAGAAAAATACCTGACGCAGTTGTTGCGGCTCCTACAGGGCAGTTGTATCTTGATCCGGGGAATCCGGCTGCTATAAAGCTGATAACTGATGGGGTTGCCGAAATAGTTAAAAATTATGATGTTGACGGTATACATTTTGATGATTATTTCTATCCTTCTAAATCGGAAACTAAGGGTGTTGATTTTAACGATTCGGCCTCTTTTGCAAAATATAAGGGTAATTTTAAAAACAAGGATGACTGGAGACGCAATAACATAAACACTCTTGTTAAAAATACCTATGATACAGTAAAAAATATAAAAAACAAGGTTCAGTTCGGTATAAGCCCATTTGCAATATGGTCTAACAAGGACAGGAATATAGAAGGTTCAAGTACACAGGGCGGTATATCAACATATTATGATCACTATGCTGATTCTAAAAAGTGGGTAAGGGAAGCATATATTGATTACATAGCACCTCAGATTTATTGGAATATGGGATTTAAAATTGCAGATTATTCTGTTTTGGTAAACTGGTGGAAAAATGTTTGCAGCGGTACAAAAGTGAAGCTGTATGTTGGTCATGCAGCGTACAAAATAAATGATACTACACAGTCAAATGACTGGCTTGATCCTTTGCAAATTCCAAAGCAAATTGCATATAACAGGAAGAGCAATGCCGTAGCCGGAAGTATATTCTATGGATATGCAAAATTGAGAGATAATACACTTGGTATAAAGGACAAGCTCAGAGGAATATTTGTATCCGGCAAAGACCCCGGCAGTGGCGTACCGGAGGACAGACAGCTTTATATAGTTTCTCCTTCTAACGGTTATAAGACTTCAGCGTCAAAGATAAGTATTTTGGGTGGCGGTGACCCTAAAGAGCCAATATATCTTAATGGCAATAAAATTCAGGTTTCAGGTAACGGTTATTTTACTGTATATGTTGATTTGAAAGTCGGAGAAAACAAATTTGTATTTACCCATAAAGGTAAGCAAACTGTATTAAATATAACACGCAATGGGAAAACAACCTCAAGCACGTACAAGATGTCAAAGGTTGAATTCAGAAACGGTTACTTTTCTCCTACGCAGAGTATGACTATGCAGACAGGACAAAAGATTGTATTTTCCTGTCAGGCTCCTTCAGGTTCAAAGGTATGGGTTGAAATGGGAGGCTATAAGGCAGAGTTGAAACAGACAGCTACAGTTGACGCAAACAAAGGAACTCTGACACCTGCAAAATATTCAGGAACCTTTACTATGCCGGGAGTCTCCGGTAAAGAGCGTATTTTAAGCCTTGGAAATCCGATTTTTGTAATGGAATACAAAGGTAAAAAAATTACCTCAAAGCAACGCAACACAATAAGTATACAATCGTCAAGATACTATAAATATGCTGTTGTCAGTACAAAAGATGCAGAAGTTGTAGCTCGTTCAGGACCGTCAACGGGTTATTCAAGAATAACACCGTTGATAAATGGTGCGACAGACCATATAGTAGGTCAGCAAAACGGTTTTTACCTTTTAAAGAGCGGAGCCTGGACAGCAACAAGTAATGTAAAAGTTGTAAACGATAAGGCACTTACGGCCAACAAAATTTCAGCAATATCTGTAAATTCAAACGGAAGCTATATTGATGTTAACTTTAAGATGCCTGTAAATACGGTGTTTGGTGTGGCGGCTGAGTCAAACTCTTTTACATTGACTCTGTACAATACGTCAGGGATGAATGTTAATAAATCAATACCATCCGATGCACCCTTTTCCTCTGTTAAGTACAAGGCTGTTTCCGGTGGAGCACAATATACTTTTGTGCTGAAATCAGCCAATACTTTTTATGGTTATTATGCAGAATACAAAAATGGCTCCTTTGTGTTTTCCGTTAAAAACTCCCCTAGAATTTCAGGGATGGGCTCAAAACCGTTAACGGGCTTAAAGGTATTACTTGATGCAGGACATGGAGGTTCGGAATCAGGTGCCACGGGGCCAATAGGTAAATACGGACTATATGAAAAACAGATAAATCTCTCAATAACTCTAAATGCCCGAAAATATCTGCAATCTCTTGGTGCAACAGTTGTTATGACAAGGACTTCGGATAAGACTGTCAGCCTTAATGACAGAGCTAATCTTATAAGGAAAGAAAAGCCTGATATTGCCGTTTCAATCCATAATAACTCAATGGATGTAACCGCTGACTATACAAAGCATACGGGCTTGCTGGTGCTGTATTCGAAAGACAGCTCAAAGGCAGCCGCAGGATATATAAAAGACCAGTTGATAACTGACCTCAAAAGGAAGGACGACGGCTACAGATGGCAGAGCCTGTCAGTGTGCACTGTTACTCAAGCTCCTGCAATTCTTATTGAGGGAGGGTTTATGTCCAATCCTGCCGAGTATGAATGGCTTGCGGATTACAATAATCAGGTTAAAATAGGTAATTCTATCGGAAAAGCTATTGAAAACTGGACGTATACAAATGCAATATCGAAATAAGATAATAATAAACGGGAAGAAAAAACAATCCCTGTATAACAGAATTAAACCACGTCAATAATTGTATTGAGGTGGTTTTTTTATGAAAAGAGTGGGTATACCAAAAGGATTATATTATTTCAAATATTCAACACTATGGGAAACATTTTTTCGCAACCTGGATGCAGAAGTAATAGTTTCTGATACTACCAACAAAAAAATACTGACAAATGGTTCAAATACATGTGTTTCAGAAGCATGTATTCCTATTAAGGCATATTTTGGTCACGTAATGGAATTGATAGGCAAAGTTGATTATATATTTATGCCAAGATTTACCAGTGTTGCAAAGAAGCAGTATATATGTCCCGAAGTTTGCGGAGTAACTGACATGGTACGTAATTCAGTAAAAGAACTTCCGAAAATAATCGATACTGAAATAAACTTAAGGGATTCTCCCAAAAACTCATGGCATGCGGCTCTTTACACAGGGGAGTTTTTGACTGGGGACAGGAAGAAAATAAGCAGTGCTTACAAGGATGCTTTAAATGAATATAAAGGCAAAAGAAGAGCCTTGAAATTTGCTGATACGGAGTTTGGTTCAACTCTGGAAAAGAATAAATTGACTATTGCAATAATAGGTCACAGCTACACTGTTTATGATACCTTTCTCAATATGGAACTTTCGAAAAAGCTGAACAAATATGGTGCAGAAGTGGTGACGCTTGATATGCTGGATTATCTGGTATCTAAAGACAGCTGTAAGGAATTGGATAAGCAATTCTTCTGGGATTACGGCACAAGGGCATACGGTGGTGCCATACAGTTAATCAAGAGCGGCAGAATAGACGGTATTTTGGCACTTACATCTTTTGGCTGTGGGGTAGACAGCTTTGTAGATGAGCTTGTTGAAAACAAAATTAGAAAGGAAAGCGATATACCTTTTATGAAACTGGTACTGGACGAGCATTCTGCAGAAGCCGGATTTTTAACCAGACTTGAGGCGTTTATAGATATGATTGTAAGGAGGCGTGATAATGGTTTTTACATTTCCACATCTGGGAAACACTTATATAATTGCTAAATCCTTTCTGGATGATTTTGGGGCAGAATTTGTAGTTCCTCCTCTAAATTGTGACAAAACACTGGAAATAGGTCTGAAATACTGTGCGGAAGCTCATTGTCTTCCTTTTAAGCTATTCGTGGGAAATATGGTACAAGCCTATGAAATGGGAGCAGACACCATGCTTATTACAGGAGGCTGCGGGCCATGCAGACTTGGCTATTTCGGGGAGATGCTGAAAAAACAGGCGCAAGATATTGGCATAAAGATGGATTTAATTACGCTGGAGGTACCGGATCAGGGCTTAAAAGAGCTTGCATCACGTATTCGGAGGGTAAGCGGAACATCAAATGTATTAAATATAGCCAGAGTAATTAATTCTGCCAAAAATATTGCTGTCAGGCTGGATAGTCTGGAGCAGCTTGCAAGGGAAAAACGTGCAGTTCAAAGGGTGAGAGGGAGCGTTGACAAGATTTATCAAGGCTTTCAAAGGGATGTTCTCAATGTAAAAGGCTCAGAGCAAGTAGAAAAGCTTATAAAAGATACAGAGCTTGCATTAAATAAGGTAGATGTCAACATGGACTTAAAACCTCTCAGAATAGGAATTGTTGGTGAAATATTTACTACAATTGAGCCATATGCGAATTTCAGGGTGGAAAAAATGCTGGGCGAAATGGGAGTAATGGTTACAAGGCCTGTGACTGTAAGCGGATGGATTATTAATGAAATGGTAAAAAAAAGATTGCCATTTCTCAAAGATAATAAATATGAAGAGGCTGCAAAGAAATATATGCCTCACATGGTTGGAGGACATGCACAGCACACTGTCGGAAATAGTGTTTTGAATGCTTTGCGCGGCTTTGACGGGGTAATTCACCTTTATCCTTTAGGCTGTATGCCTGAAATAGTATCTCAGGCAATTCTGCCGAAGATTGAGGAAGATTACGGCATACCTATTATGACTGTAATAAGGGATGAAATGACTGGGGAAGCAGGATTTGCAACAAGAGTTGAAGCATTTATTGATTTACTTAAAAAGAGAAGGGACGAACATTTGAATGGGCAGAGTAAAATGCTTTATGGGAATTGATGTAGGTTCTGTAAGCACAAATATAACTTTGATTGATGAGAACAATAATTTGTTGGAAAAACTCTATATGAGAACCGACGGTCAGCCTATAGAATCTATCAGGACAGGCTTGACGGATATGTATGAGAGATTAGGTCAAAGTATTGAGATAATCGGTGTAGGAACAACAGGCAGTGGAAGACAGTTAGCCGCAGCTATAGTGGGTGCTGATGTTGTAAAAAATGAAATAACCGCTCATGCTGTGGCAGCCCAGAAAGAAATTCCTGATGTGAAGACAATTATTGAGATAGGCGGACAGGATTCAAAAATAATTTTGTTGAAAAATAATGTAGTGCATGATTTTGCAATGAATACAGTTTGTGCTGCCGGTACAGGCTCATTTCTCGACAGACAGGCAGCCAGATTGGGAATTTCTATTGAGGATTTCGGCTCGTACGCCGTAAGGTCAGAAAGTCCTGTGCGAATAGCCGGAAGATGTGCCGTATTTGCTGAAAGTGATATGATACATAAGCAGCAGATGGGTTATTCACGGGAAGACATTGTAAGAGGCTTGTGTGATGCACTTGCAAGAAATTACCTTGCAAATCTGGGAAAGGGCAAAAAACTTGAAGGCCCGGTGGTGTTTCAAGGGGGTGTAGCAGCTAATATAGGAATAATTCAGGCCTTTGAAATGGCATTGGGTACAAAAATAGTTATTCCGGAAAATCACGATGTTATGGGTGCATATGGGGTTGCCATACTTGCGCATGAAGGGTTAGGAAGCAGCTATGAAAAAACAGGGTTTGCAGGCTTTGACAGACTCATGGGAGATTATACCGCCAAAAGCCTTGAGTGTGACGGTTGTTCCAACGGGTGCGAAATAGTTCAGATTATAATGGATGACAGCCCGGTTGCGTGCTGGGGTGACAGATGCGGAAAATGGAGCGGGACAGCCGTGTAGATTACCATAGCGAAAATTTTAAAACTATAGCCGGGAGAGTAAGGTTTCCCGGCTATAACTATTTAATCTATTGGATTTCTTGTCAAATATACTTTTAAAAGTCCATATTTTGTTATAAAATAAAATTATTAACTTAAATTGAAAGGAGGACCATATGACAATTAACAAAAAAAAGGCATTGGCTTTGCTTTTTGTTTTAATAACTGTCAGTCTTACATTGTTTACTGCTTGCTCTGACTCCAAAGATGACACAAACGCAGTTTCAAAGCAGGTTAATGTCAGACTGTACAAATATGATGTTGGTGTTACAGATAAACCTGCACAAACAGAGTTGTTAGTTTTTGATAAAGAAAAGTTAGAAAATGATACATTAAATGTTTTAAATGAAGTTTTTGCTTCAGATGAGCTGTACTTGCTTAGCGCTGCAATTGACAAGGAAAATAAGTGTATAACTGCTGACCTTCCTCAAAAAGTTGCATCTTTGCTTGAAACTAATAAGAGATTAGCAGATGCTTTGACATACGAATTTGTTGTTACACTTCAGAATGTTCCTGACATCGAAAAAGTAGTATTGACCGTACAAGGTAAAAAGGACAGTGTAGGCAAGTATTATGATTTTAAAGGGACTTTTGTTAAAACAGGCGAAATTACTTTTAAAAAGGATACAGAAAAGTAGAACTACATAACATAAAAGGGGCTGTTGCACAATGAATAAATTTTATTCGCTGTGCAGCAGTCCCCTTTTTGTACCTAAAATAGTAAAATGCGGGTCCCGTAGGGCCCGCAAGTGTTGTATAATTTAATTTGTGAAAAAACTTATCCAACATAAAAATTATACCGGATTTAACGGATACTATCAATTAGTTTTGCCTTTAAATTTGGAGATGTTAATACCTGAAGATGATTCTGTCAGACTGCTAAGCCAAATATTGGAGGGATTGAATTACACAAAGTTGTATAAGGCTTACTCTTCTACGGGAAGAAAACCGGCAGTTGACCCAAAGACTATGTTCAAGATAATAACATATGCAAACTCAAATAACATATACTCAAGCAGAAAAATTGAAACTGCATGTAAAAGAGATATTAATTACATGTGGCTGCTCCAAGGGGAATCAAAGCCTGACCACTCAACTATAGCCAGATTTCGCAAGGATTATCTTCCAGAAGCAATAGAAGACCTATTCTATCAAATGGTTCAGCACCTGCATTCTATAGGAGAAGTCAAATTCGAAAACCTGTTTGTGGATGGTACTAAAATTGAAGCAAATGCAAACCGCTATACCTTTGTATGGAAGAAAGTAGTCAATAAAAACGAAGCAAAGATGTTTGAGAAAATCAAAGCTTGCTTAGTGGATATAAACCAGTCATATTTAACTAACTTTTCAGTATCAAAAGATAGTATACTGGCGGATTTAGAGCAAGTCCTTAAATATTTAAAGGATAAGCAAAAAGAAGACAATATAGAATTCGTTCATGGAATCGGTAAACGTAAAACTCAAGTACAGAAATTCACAGAGCAGCTTAAGGAATTTAAAGAACGTCAGGAAAAATACAATGCTCATAACCGGCTGTTCGAGGGGAGAAACAGTTATTCTAAAACGGATACTGATGCAACATTCATGCACATGAAAGATGATCACATGCGTAACGCTCAGCTAAAACCTGCTTACAATGTACAGATTGGTGTAGAAAGCGAATATGTTACCGGCGTTGGAGTCTTTCAGGATAGGAATGACATTGCTACACTGATCCCGTTTCTAAAAAGTATGGAATCAAACTTAGGAAGGTGTTATGAAAATATAATTGCAGACTCTGGCTATGAGAGCGAAGAAAACTATCTGTACTTGGAAGAAAAGCAACAGCAAAGCTACATAAAACCTCAAACATACAAGATATGGAAGAAGAAAAGTTTCAAGAAAGATATCAGCAAACGTGAAAATATGAAATATGATGAAGATAAAGATGAGTATACGTGCCATAATGGAAAACAATTAAAAATGTCAGGAACAACTCATAGAAAATCTGCAACAGGATATCGTTCCGAGATTAGCATATATGAATGTGAAGATTGTAGTAATTGCCCCTATAAGTCTAAGTGTACAAAAGCCCAAGGAAATCGCAAAATGCAGGTATCTAAAACATTTGTAAAAAAGAGACAAAAATCTTATGAAAACATCTTGACGGAAAAAGGCATTCTTCTAAGAGTAAATCGTTCCATCCAAGTTGAAGGAGCCTTTGGGGTTCTAAAAAGTGACTATAATTTTAAACGATTTTTAACTAGAGGGAGAACCAGTGTCAAAACGGAATTTATGCTGTTGTGTTTTGGCTATAACATAAACAAGCTACACTCCAAAATTCAAAATGACCGATGTGGAAAAGAACTTCATGAAATAAAAGCCTGCTAAAATTCCAACGAAATCTAATAGGCCTATTAAAGTGCGCTCAAATTCAATAAAATCAGGAATATCCTACAGGATAATCAACAATTTAGCAATAATATATATTGGAGCAAAAGAAAGGAGCATCACTGACTACTTTCTAAGTAGTTTTGCGACACTCCCTTTTCATGAATTGGTTTACCTAATCCATTTTATCAGTCCTGTATCAAATCTGTTTATTAAATGCTCATGTTTTGGAGTTATACGGAAGGTATAGCCATATTCTCCTCCATCAAAGATTTTAAGATTAATCGAATACCTGTAGGTACCTTCACCTGTCTTTTCGTCACAATGCATTTCTGCAGTTTGAGCATTTTCTATTTTGCCGTTTGACAATGTACCATAGTATACCTCAACAATTACATTTGACGGGTCTATATAACCAAGGCAAACAGTTGTTGAGAGATATATCTCCTGACATGAATCTGTTTTATAATATTTAAGGTCGCCTGCTGATTTTTCTGCAAAGAGCTGTACGTTATGCCAGTTTGAATTTAAATGGCTCCTAAACCCGCACATGGACCTTGCGAGGCTATAATTATCGTCACATATTTTTGAATTTCCTGTTATTGCAGGAACATACATGCTGCCGGTGTATTCCTTTACCATTCTGTCGGTACTGTAATTCCATGAAAGAGAACTTATAGAGTTCTTCATAAAGCGTACCCATTCGGTAGGAATACCATTTTCATTTACATTGTAGTAAAGAGGAATAATCTTATGCTCAAGTGTATCATAAATAGATTCACTGTCTGTATTGTCCTGTATGTTCTCGTTATCAAATTCGGATTCATCGCCGATTATCCAACCGTTTTCACCGTTGTAGCCCTCACACCACCAGCCGTCCAGTATACTGAAGTTTATAACTCCGTTTATACAAACTTTTTGACCGCTGGTACCACTGGCTTCCAAAGGCCTTCTGGGGTTGTTCATCCATACGTCAACACCTTGCACCAGATTTCTGGCTACCGTCATATTGTAGTTTTCAAGAAGGATTACTTTACCGTAAAAGCCTTCCATTTTGGCAATATCATTTATGTTCTTAATGACATCATGGGCAGGACCGTCCGCAGGGTGAGCCTTTCCTGCAAAAATAATCTGCATTGGTCTCTCAGGATCATTCAGAATCTTCTGTATTCTTGCCAGATTTCTGAATATCAGATTGGCACGTTTGTAAGTTGCGAATCGTCGGGCAAAACCAATTGTAAGTGCGTTTGGATCCAAAAAGTTGTCTACCTGTCTTACAGCTTCCATGGATTCACCATTGGCAAGCTTTTGTTTTTTCAATCTGTTTCTTATAAAGGTTATAAGTTTGTTTTTTAGTTCAACATGAGTAGCCCATAATTCCTCGTCGGGGATACTATTTACATTCGCAAAGGTTTCTTCAGAATAAATTTTCTTTTGCCAGTCTCTATCCAGATATTTATCATATAAAGCTTTAATTTTTGGTGAAAGCCATGTAAGTGTATGTATTCCGTTAGTGACATAGGTTATTGGAACATCGTCCTCGGGTACTTCAGGCCATACGTCACCGAATATCTTTCTTGATACTGCACCATGAAGTTTGCTCACACCATTTTTTCTGCCTGCAAGGGTAAGTGCCAGAACAGTCATGTTGAAATTCTGATCTTCAGGATTTTTAAGACCAAGTTCAAGAAAATCATATCTGCTGAGGCCCAGTTGACCCCAGAAATCTCCAAAGTATTTATCCATCATAAACAAAGGAAAAACATCATTTCCTGCAGGAACAGGGGTATGGGTAGTAAATATTGAGGAATTTGCCACTACCTCCATTGCCTCATTGAAATTAAGATGTCTTTCGTTAATCAGTTTTCTTATTAATTCAAGTCCCATGAAGGAGGAATGTCCTTCGTTCATGTGAAACACATTTGCCTGTATGCCGATAGCATCAAGTACACGGATACCGCCTATACCAAGGAAAATCTCCTGCTGGATTCTTGTTTCCTGATCTCCGCCATACAGTCTGGAGGTCAGAGACCTGTCTGCAGGGCTGTTTTCAGCAACATCTGTATCCATAAGATAAAGGTTTATTCTGCCAATCTGTACTTTCCAGACTATTGCATACACAGTGCGGCCTGCAAAGGTTATGCTTATACGAACCTGTTCGCCGTTGGCGTTTAAAGCTGGAAGCATGGGCAGCTGAGAAATATTTAAATCGTTAAAGCAGGTTTCTTGCCAGCCATCTCTGTTAATCCTCTGGCTGAAATAACCTTGCTTATAAAACAGTCCAATTGCTGTAAATGGTATTCCCAAATCACTTGCAGACTTACAATGGTCTCCTGACAAAACACCCAAACCCCCTGAATATATGGGAAGAACCTCACTTAAACCATATTCAGCCGAAAAATATGCTACTTTTTTATCGGTGAGTTCCGAATGATTTTGAGAAAACCATGTGTTCTTTTCTGACATATAGCTGTCAAAGGAAGCAACTACTTTATCAAGACGGCTCAAATATTCCTCATCTGAAAGTTTTGCTTGAAGTTTTTTCTGACTTACCTCCTGTAAAAAACGAACAGGGTTTTTGTCAACCTTTTGCCACAGCTCCAAATCAATTTCTCTATAAAGATCAATTGCCTCCGAATTCCATGTCCACCACAAATTATAAGCGATATCATTCAATCTCTTGAATTTTTCTGGTAAGGTAGATATTACGTTGATTTTACCGACTAGATACATACTCATCCTCCTAACCTAAGTACTGTTTTCCAGAAATGTTTATTTGTTATCATAACATATTGAAACCCGTATTGGTAGTATTTACAAAAAATTAACCTTTCAAGTATATGGAAAATAATACATGCTGCAAAGTATAAAAATAATAAATAAAATACCTGTTTGTGAAAATAATAATAGCATGATTAAGAGATTTTTTATTTATGGAATGGTTGGCTGGAGCATGGAAATCGTCTGGACAGGGCTATATTCCCTGACACACGGTAATGCCAGTCTTGAGGCTTATACAAGCCTCTGGATGTTTTTTATATATGGAAGTGCTATTTTCCTGGAACCTTTGCATGATATTATCCGAAGCTGGAATATATTTTTGAGAGGTATCATTTGGGTTGTAATAATATGGGGAATAGAATATTCAACAGGCAAGATATTGCTGAGTCTACTTCATGTATACCCTTGGAGGTATTATGGAAAATTTGCCGTAGAGGGGCTGGTTCGGATAGACTATGCACCTGCATGGTTTGTAGCAGGATTGCTTTTTGAAAGGATTCATAGAATCCTAGATAGAGTGGTTATTAAACAAAGAAACTGAATTTAAATATTACATTTATATTAAATGTTTGAAAATATTACACTTGCGGATTATAATATAAAATTAGTATAACTATAGTATACACTAAATATGTGTATACTTTTTTGTTGTGAGGGGAATTATTGAGAATTTGATATTCTCAAGCTGGAGAATTATTTAAAGCTTGAGTTTAATCTAGGGGGACTAATGAATTACGATACTATTTCTTTAAACGAAAAGCAGGTAAAGACCATACAAAAGAAGTCTGCCAATAACAAGAAAAAGAAAAAAGGCAGGCTCAGAAGTCTTTTAGGATTCTTAATATTTGAGTTTATCTTTATGTCAATAACAACACCGCTGTTAATATTCTACGGGCCTTTTGATAATGTAAAAAGAACCGCCACCGGAATGGTGTGGAATTCAATGACAAAACAGGTTATAGCTAAAACCTTTTTGTCCGATAAAGCTATTGCAAATATACTTGGCGACGGATATGCAATCTCCAATGTAAATACTGAAGACATAAAAATGTTGAACTTCGGTGTAAAACATAACAGCAATCTTGAATACTTTGATGTTGAGAGCAGAAATTTCAGAGGGAAAATGATTATAGTTGATGACCCTACGCGTATCAAGGTTGGTTATTCAAGCAAAATGCCGAGGGCAGGAGAAACCACCAGCAGTATTGCAAGAAGAACCGGAGCAGTGGCCGCTATTAATGGAGGAGGCTTTATTGATACAGGTTGGGCAGGAACCGGAGGAGTTGCACTTGGCTTTGTAATAAACAATGGTAAATATATCAGCGGAAAGCTGACAAATAACTATACAAAAAGAGATACCATAGCATTTACTAAAGAGGGGATGTTGATTGTAGGAAAACATTCCCAAGCGGAATTAACTAAATATAATGTTAAAGAGGGAATAAGTTTCGGCCCGCCATTGATTGTAAACGGAAAGCCTACTATTAACAAAGGTGACGGCGGTTGGGGAATATCTCCAAGAACTGCAATAGGTCAAAAAGAGGATGGCTCGGTAATGCTTCTGGTTATTGACGGAAGAAGCCTCAAGTCCTTTGGAGCAACGTTAAAAGAAGTTCAGGATATTATGTTGGAACACGGAGCAGTAAATGCTGCAAACCTTGATGGAGGTTCGTCAGCAACCATGTTCTATGACGGAAAAGTTGTAAATACCCCGTCGGATGCTTTAGGGGAAAGAACAGTAGCTACGGCATTTGTTGTAATGCCTTAGAAAAGGAGAAAACGTTGTGAAAAATATAGCTAAATGGTATAAATGGATACTCCTTGCAGTGATATTCCAGTTTGGAGTGTTATTGTATATGAATAATGTTTTTTTATCTACAAATATTGACGTAAGTGTGTCTGAAAACAAGGTTGTAAAGCAAAAACCTGCCACAGGTGAGTTTAAAGTGCCTGATGGAGCACAAAGGACTAGCCTGTCCTTTAATGCAAAGTTCGGAGCATATTTGATTGACGGGGAACTTCGTGTAATAGATGTAGACAAAGGAAAGAGCAAAACTGTGGCAGGAACGGGAAAAGACAAGATTACCTATTTCCGTTGGCTTCCTGACAGAGACATGGTAATTTACTCTTCAGATACAAAAAGCGGACAGAGCGGTACAGTTCAGGTTTCCACATATGAAGCTGATTCAGAAACGTCGAGAGATTATCCTGAGTTGTCAGGACTCCCTGCAAAAAGCCAGGTAAAGGATATCGAACTTTCACCTTATACAAATATGGTTTATGCAAAGGTGCAAACTTCGGATTCAAGGGCGCGGATAATCAGGTTTAATGTAATGGGTCAATACGCTCGTGTTATGACTGTGGACTCAAGTATTGTTATTAAAGAGTGCACTTACACAAACAAACTTGTTTATCAGGAAAAAGGAAAACAGATAAATATATACGACGGAATAAAGAAATCAAATAACAAAGTTCCTATAGACGTAAAAAACGTTACAGTCTTGGGAATTGATCTGAATGATACTTTGTACATCGGTGGATTGGACGATAATGGCATGGTAACCGAGATTTATTCACAGAAGATTGAAGACAACAGTGAGCTAACTGATAAATGGACAAAAATCAGTATGAAAGAAACAGAATCTCCTGAAAATATTGTTGTCACAGGAAACGGAAATATATATATTAATAATAAAAATGAAAACAAGGTCATAAACCTGAAAAATGATCTCAAGGCTTCGTATAGAGGTGAGTTTATTGAGATTTTGGAAGGAGTTCTTGTATCAAAGGACGAAAATAAAGTTAATATTACGTCTTTGAAGGAATACTAAAATATCTATGTTTATTTCCTGAATAATAGGGTATTATTAAATTAAGTTTTAAGAAATATTTATATTGATGGAGGTATAATTTATGTCAGATAAAATTACTAATATTTCAAAGGAGTTATTTGAATCAGATGTTTTAAAGTCAGATAAACCGGTTGTTGTAGACTTTTGGGCATCATGGTGCGGCCCTTGCAGAATGGTTGCTCCAATTATGGAAGAACTTGCAGATGAATTTGACGGAAAAGCCCAAATAGCAAAGGTTAATGTTGATGAAGAGGGCGAACTTGCAGCTCAGTTCAGGATAATGAGCATACCTACGGTTATGGTATTCAAGGGTGGAGAAGCAGTTGAGAAGATAGTTGGTGCCAGGTCAAAAGACGAATTTGCAGAATTAATTCAAAAACATTTATAAAAATAATATAATATACAATAAAAAACACGCTATCTGATTCGGGGCGTGTTTTTCGTTTTCTAAAAAATTAGTAGATAATGAAGGACATTTCATGTTATTATGGAATAAGTACCAATATACACAGTATTTTCCATATAACAGGGGGATAAAATTTATGTCAGGAGAAAAAATATTTTCAACCTCATTTTTTGGTTACAACAAAAAGGATGTTAATTCATATCTTGAAAAAATAAACAAAGAATACGAAGATAAACTAAAAGTAAAAGAGAGAGAAATTGTTGATATAAAAACCCAATATAGGGATATGAAAAACAAGTATGACGAAATCAGTAAAAGTCTCTCTGAAATAAAAGAAAACCGTGAGAGAGTGGCAAATGCGTTGATTACAGCTCAGGAGCAGGCACAGAATATTATAGAAGAAGCCAAAAAGAAAGCTGTTGATGAAAAGAAAAAGCTTGAGCAGCAGGTGGAGAAGGAAAAAGAAAAGCTTGTGGATATCAAGCAAGAGCTAAAGGTTCTGAAAGTTGAAGTTGTTGGTACACTGAAAAAATACGAAGGTCAGCTTTCTGATTTTATCAAGGAAGAAAAAACTTGAATAATGAATTAAACTAAACTATAATTTATCTAATAGCTTTTTTAGGTGTAAACTTTTTGATGTGTATTAATATAATACATATATGAATAAATTAAATACTGTGAATGGGAAGAGTAAGTATTCATCAGATTTAAGAGAGCCGGCGGCCGTTAAAGAACGGTGGGTGAGAGTCCGGTACTGATATTACTGAAGGCAGCCCTGGAGTAGCTTTTCCAACGCAGAATGTTATCACAATATTTTGTTAGTAGAAAAAGACGTTGAGGCCACGTTACAGGCTGATGGTGTAAGCAATAGTTTTTTATGTTGCCGCACTTTATTTAAGAGAATGCTACATAGCATTAATTAGGGTGGTACCGCGGAAACCTTCGTCCCTGTTTATACAAGGACACGGGTTTTTTTTATTGCTAAAAAAGATTAAGCCGCTGGGCTTCTAAAAAAATAAGAAAAGGGGAGATTTTCATGGAAGAAATTCTGGAAATATTAGAACATAATAGCAAGGCTAGTGCGGATGAGATAGCGGTTATGCTGGGTCTGCCTGTTGAAGAGGTAGCGGCGGCGATTAAGAAATATGAGGCCGACAAAGTAATAGTTGGCTACAGTACTTTGATTAATTGGGATAAAACTCAAAAAGAAAAGGTTACTGCTCTTATAGAAGTAAAGGTAACACCGCAAAGAGGTCTTGGGTTTGATAAAATTGCCGACAGGATTTACAAGTATCCGGAGGTTACAGCTTGCTACCTGATGTCAGGGGGATTTGACCTTACAGTTATTATTGAAGGACGAACTATGAAAGAGGTAGCTTTGTTTGTTTCGGAAAAGCTTGCCCCTCTGGAATCTGTCCTTAGTACAGCAACTCACTTTGTTCTGAAAAAATACAAGGACAAAGGTACAATTTTTGAGGAAAAGACTGTAGATAGAAGGGAGCAGATATTCCTATGATAATGAAGGATATGATTTTGGATAAAATAAAAAAAGTACCGCCTTCAGGTATCAGAAAATACTTCGACCTGATTAATGAAATGACAGATGTCATATCTCTTGGTGTAGGGGAACCGGATTTTATTACTCCCTGGAATATCAGAGAGGCGGGTATTTACTCTCTTGAAACCGGACACACACAATATTCCTCAAATGCGGGATTTATTGAACTGAGAGAGGAAATCGGCAAATATCTCAGCAACAAGTTTGACCTCCACTATAACCCGGAAGACGAAATTCTGGTTACGGTAGGAGGAAGTGAGGGAATTGATGCTGCATTGAGAGCTCTTGTAGGCCCCGGAGACGAAGTAATAATTCCTGAACCGAGTTTTGTAGCTTACAAGGGGTGTACAGGTTTTACAGGAGCTACCCCGGTTACCATTGAACTGAAGCAGGAAGATGATTTCAAATTAACCGCAAAGCAGCTTGAAGCTGCAATAACAGAAAAAACAAAAGTAGTTATAATACCGTTTCCCAACAATCCAACCGGAGCGATAATGAGCAGAGAAGACCTTTATGAACTTGTGCAGGTTCTCAAGGACAGGGATATAGTGGTTTTGTCGGATGAAATCTACTGTGAATTAACTTACGAAGGAAAGCATACTTCCATTGCAAGTTTTCCTGAAATGAAGGATAGGACGCTTGTAATAAACGGATTTTCCAAATCCTTCGCAATGACAGGGTGGCGTTTGGGATATGCTTGCGGACATAAGGACTTAATAAATGAAATGAAGAAAATACATCAGTACGCTATCATGTGTGCGCCTACAACTGCTCAGGATGCTGCTATTGAGGCACTTAGGAACAGTGAAGATGATGTAAATATGATGTCAAAGGAATACAACAGGAGAAGAAGAGTAGCAATTGACGGTTTCAGAAAAGCAGGTTTTTCATGCTATGAGCCTAAAGGAGCATTTTATGTTTTTCCATGTATTAAGAAAACAGGCCTTAGTTCTGAGGACTTCTGCGAAAAACTTCTTATTGAGCAAAAAGTGCTTGTAGTGCCGGGAACAGCTTTCGGTGAATGTGGGGAAGGTTATGTGCGTGCATGTTATGCTTCGTCAATGGAAAATATAATTGAAGCTATGAAAAGAATTAGGACTTTTGCTGATAAATATTGATTTGTGCAGAGGTACAAAGGAGTCGGAGGATGAAATGTACAGGTTGGTAGCAATTGATTTGGATGGAACCTTGCTGGATACTAACAAGGAAATTTCACAGAGAAATAAGACTGCTATACATATGGCAACGGAAAAGGACGTAAAGATAGTTATATGCTCGGGAAGAGTATACTCAGGTGCAAGGATTTATGCAAAGCAGCTGGGTATTATGGATCCCATAATAGCATGCAACGGAGCAATTATAAGGGAAAATACTGATGGCAAGGTGATTTACTCTGATTTCATGAATACAGGGGATTGTCTTAGAATACTTGATATTTTTCATGAGAACAACATATATTTTCATGTATATGCCGGAGAAACCATGTTGACTGAAAGACTTGATTATAACTCTCTAAAGTACTATGAAAAGAACAAGGCTCTTCCTAAAAAGGACAGAGTGGAAATTGACATAGTTACGGATATGGAAAGGAAGCTCAGGGAGTTGGACGGTAAAGTACTTAAATTTGTTGCGGTTTCTGATGACTCCGAACTGTTAGCAACGGTAAGAAAGAAACTGTCTGTTGTTGAAACCGTTGACGTAACAAGTTCTAACTATAATAATTTTGAAGTTGTTAATAAGGGTGTCAACAAAGGAAAGGCTCTTGAACGTTTGGCTGAGGTACTGAAGATTCCGCCTCAGGAAATGATTGCTATCGGGGATAATGAAAATGATATTCCTATGTTTAATTTTGCAGGCCTTGGAATTGCAATGGGAAATGCAGAAGACTGTGCAAAAGAGGCAGCTGATTATATAACTGCGACAAATACCGAAGATGGGGTAGCCAAGGCAATAGAAAAATTTATTCTTGGATAAAAATAATAGCAGAAAATTGATATGTCGGATATAATAAAAGTATTACTTAATTTGAAAGGGATGATTAAATGCTTGAACTGGAAGAATATAAGCTGGAGCTTCAAGGCTTGAAAAGCAATTTAGAGGAAATGAGGGCTTCACTTTGACATCGCTAGTATAAGTGATGAAATAGCGGAGTTGGAGCATAAAGCTTCTGAGCCGGAATTCTGGAATGATATGGAGAATTCCCAAAAGATATTGCAGAAGACTAAAATTCTGAAAACGAAGATAGATAGGTTTAATAATATAACCTCACAGTGGGAGGACTTATTTACACTGTCAGAACTTGGACTCGAAGAGCAGGATGAAAGTGTGATACCCGAAGTAGGTGAAGGTCTTCAACTACTTAAACACAATTTGGAAGCACTGCGGCTTGAAACTCTTCTTACCGGGCCTTATGACAAAAATAATGCCATTCTTACATTGCATGCGGGAGCAGGAGGAACTGAAGCTCAGGACTGGGTGCAAATGCTTCTGAGAATGTTTACAAGGTGGGGAGAAGCAAAGGGGTATGAAGTAAAGATTCTTGATTACCTTGATGGGGACGAAGCAGGTATAAAGAGCGTAACCATTCACGTAATTGGTGAGAATGCATATGGATATCTTAAATCTGAAAAAGGAGTTCACCGTTTGGTAAGAATATCTCCTTTTGATTCGTCAGGAAGAAGACATACGTCATTTGCGTCAGCAGATGTAATGCCTGAACTGGACGATACTATAGAGATAAACATTAATCCGGATGATTTAAGAGTTGATACGTACAGAGCCAGCGGTGCCGGAGGACAGCATATTAACAAGACTGATTCAGCCATCAGAATAACACATATTCCAACAGGTGTAGTTGTTTCATGTCAAACAGAACGTTCCCAGTTCCAGAACAAGGATACTGCAATGAAAATGCTGAAAGCAAAGCTGTTTGAGTTGAAAGAACGTGAACAGAAGGAAAAAATAGAGGATTTAAAAGGGGTTCAGATGGAAATTGCATGGGGAAGCCAGATAAGGTCCTATGTTTTCTGTCCTTATACTCTTGTAAAAGACCATAGAACCAATTATGAAGAAGGAAATGTTGATGCGGTCATGGATGGTGAACTGGATGGGTTTATCAATGCATACCTTTCAATGGAGAAATCTGATAATTCTATGAAGCCTTGATAGGAGACGTGAAAATATGAATTCAAATGAGCTTAAAAAGTTGCTTGAAGATGTTAAAAACGGCTCTGTTGATGTTGAACATGCGTATAAGGAAATTAAAGATTTACCTTATGAAGACTTGGGCTTTGCAAAAGTTGATCACCATAGGGCTATAAGAAACGGGTATCCCGAGGTAATATACTGTGAAGGAAAAACTATTAATCAGATAGTTGAAATTGTTGAAAAGCTAATGAAAAAAAATAACAATATTCTTGCTACTCGTGCTTCTCGTGAGGTTTATGATGCAATCAGCGAAATTACCTGTGATGCAGAATACCATAGGGCTGCAAGGATTGTTGTTGTAAAGAGAAAAAAGATTATTGTTTCAGAAAAAGAAATTGCGGTTATTACGGCAGGAACATCTGATATTCCTGTTGCAGAGGAAGCTGCAATCACCGCAGAAGTACTGGGAAACAAGGTTAACAGAATTTTTGATGTAGGTGTTGCGGGGATTCACAGACTTTTGTCAAAGATGGATGTGATTTCCCGGGCAAATGTAATTATAGTTGTGGCCGGAATGGAAGGCGCATTGGCAAGCGTAGTAGGTGGATTGGTTGACAAGCCGGTTGTTGCTGTTCCTACCAGTGTTGGTTACGGTGCAAACTTCGGCGGACTGTCAGCTTTACTCACTATGCTCAACAGCTGTGCCAGTGGAATCGGAGTAGTGAATATAGATAATGGATTCGGGGCAGGATATCTTGCAAGTAATATTAACAAACTTTAACTTATAACGGGACATATTCATGTGTCCCGTTTAATATATGAAACTATTTATGTAAATTAGGAGGAGCTAATGAAGGTTTTATATTTCGACTGCTTTTCAGGCATAAGCGGAGATATGACTTTAGGCGCACTGCTTGATCTTGGCATTGATAAAGCTGCATTTCTGGCAGAACTTGAGAAATTGAAGGTTGACGGCTATTCTATTGAGATAAAAAATAAATTAAAAAACGGAATAAGCGGTACTGATGTACATGTAGTGCTAGAAGAAACAGGGCATCATGAAGACGATGAAGAGCATCAGTACGGTGAAATACACCATATTGACCACCATCACCATGGAGAACATGAGCATACCCATACACACAATTCCGAGAGAAATCTTGAGGACATTGAGAATATTATTAATCACAGTGAGCTTAGGCCAAGAGTAAAGTCAATGAGTACAAAGATTTTCAGAGAGATAGCACGAGCAGAAGCAAAGGTTCACGGTAAGGGTATTAATGAAGTTCATTTCCATGAGGTAGGGGCCGTTGATTCTATTGTGGATATTGTAGGTTCATGTATATGCCTTGATTTGCTGGGGATTGAAAGAATATTTGCCTCGGAGCTTCATGAAGGAAAGGGCTTTGTAAAGTGTGCCCACGGACTTCTGCCTGTTCCTGTTCCGGCTGTAATGGAAATGCTGTGCAGCAGTAAAATTCCTCTTATCACAGAAGACATCCCCTTTGAACTGGTTACTCCAACCGGGTTGGCTATTATTAAAACCATATCTTCGGGGTTTGGTAAAATGCCTCCCATGTCCATTGAAAAAACAGGCTATGGTATGGGTAAAAGGGAAACAGGTCGGTTTAATGCTCTGAGAGTAGTCATGGGAAGTCTGTATCAGCAGGATATGATTCCAAATGATGAAATAAGCATACTGGAAACCAATATAGACAACATGTCTCCCGAAATCATGGGCTACACAATGGAAAAGTTACTTGACAGCGGAGCTCTTGATGTTTACTATACTCCTATTTATATGAAAAAAAGCAGGCCTTCAGCAATGCTGACGGTACTGGTTAAATGCGGAGAAGAAAAAAAGATTTCAGATATAATTTTCAGCGAAACGTCTACCCTTGGCATCAGAATAAGCCATTCACAAAGATTCTGCATGGACAGGGAGCTGGTAAAGGTTAATACTCAGTATGGAGACGTTCGTGTAAAGGTTGCAAATATCGGAGACATAATGAAGTTTGCGCCTGAATATGAAGATTGCAGGAGCATTGCCCTTAAAACAGGTATGCCCATAAAGGAAGTATATGAATTGGTAAATGAAAAATACAAGCAGGAAGGTTACGATATTGCTGTACAATAAATTCTCTGATTACCTTAAAAAAAGATATGGCTCCAAGGTGTACAAGCTTCCGTTGAATCTTCCCGTTACCTGTCCCAACAGGGACGGAAGCCTCAGCATATCCGGCTGTATTTTCTGCGGTGAAGAGGGAGCAGGCTTTGAAAACCTTTCCTGCACAATGTCGGTATCACAACAGCTTGCGCAAAATGCCAGGTACATAGGCAAAAACTATGGAAGTGATATTTTCATTGCATACTTTCAGAATTATTCAAACACATATCTTCCTTTTGAAGAATTCAGAAAAAATATTATTGAGGCCTGTCAGGAAGGCATAGTAGCAATATATATTTCTACAAGGCCGGACTGTATTAACGACAGATATATGGAATTTCTTGCTGATATAAAAAAGGAAAAGGGCGTTGATATTGTAATTGAACTGGGGCTTCAGACAGTTAATTACCATTCACTGAAAATTCTCCAAAGGGGGCATACTTTGGCTGAATTTATAGATGCGGTTATAAGAATAAAAAAATACGACCTTGAAGTCTGTGCCCACTATATTACTGATTTGCCTACAGATAGTATTGAGGATGTTATTGAAGGTGCTAAAATTCTGTCCGCTCTGGGTGTTCAACAGGTTAAGTGCCATTCCTTGTATATTTTGAAGGACACCGTTCTCGAAAAGATGTATTCTCAAGGTAAAATAGTACCTGTTTCAATGGAGGAGTTTATTGACAGGACGATAGCCTTTCTGGAATACCTGAAGCCTCAGATAGTTGTACAAAGATTAATGGGAAGGGCTCCTGCAGAACGGACTGTATTTTGCAACTGGTCAACTAGTTGGTGGAAAATTCAGGATACAATAGAGGCTAGAATGGTGGAAAATGGCAGTTATCAGGGAAGGTTGTTTAACTATTTGAACGGAAGTGCCTTAGAAAGGTTTAAGGATTAAATTTATTACTTTTTGCTATGCATAAAAGATAAAATTCGATATAATATAAAAATACTGTGCAAAAAAAGTATATTAATGTATATATAAAATTTTTTTATAAAGAGGAGCGGTTAGTTTTGAACAATGAAATGGTCTTAGTTCTCGATTTCGGCGGACAGTACAATCAGCTGATAGCACGTCGTGTAAGAGAAGCAAATGTTTATTGCGAGGTAATTCCTTATAACGCATCTTTAGAACGTATAAAATCATACAACCCAAAAGGAATAATTTTTACAGGGGGGCCTAGTTCTGTTTTAGATGAAGGAGCACCAAAATGCGACCCCGGTGTTTTTGAATTGGGAGTACCTGTTTTGGGTATATGCTACGGAATGCAGCTTATGAGTATAATGCTGGGAGGTAGTGTAACTGCTGCTAAGCAACGTGAATATGGAAAAGTTGAAATTTGTCTAGATAAATCACAGCCCTTATTCAATGATATTGAAGAAAATACAGTCTGCTGGATGAGCCATACTTACTATGTTGATACCCCTCCTCAGGGCTTTGAAATAATAG
The DNA here is from genome assembly GCF_029318685.1 of Ruminiclostridium papyrosolvens DSM 2782. Lineage (NCBI taxonomy): Bacteria > Bacillati > Bacillota > Clostridia > Eubacteriales > Oscillospiraceae > Ruminiclostridium > Ruminiclostridium papyrosolvens. Next base: position 3,327,087 of record NZ_CP119677.1, on the reverse strand, counting down.
CAAAGTCAGCTAATTGTCCTACTGGTGCAATGCAGCATGTTGATAAGAACCTCTATGCTGTTCAGTTCCATCCTGAGGTAATGCATACTCCTAAAGGAAAAGAAATACTGAGAAACTTCCTTTACAATATATGTGATTGCAAAGGCGACTGGAAAATGTCTGCTTTTGTTGAAAACTCAATAAAGGCAATTCGTGAGAAGGTTGGAGACAAGAAGGTATTGTGTGCATTGTCCGGTGGTGTTGACTCATCTGTTGCAGCAGTTTTGATTCATAAGGCTGTTGGTAAGCAGTTGACTTGTATATTTGTTGACCATGGTCTTTTGAGAAAACATGAGGGAGATCAGGTTGAACAAATATTCAGAAAGCAGTACGATATTAATCTTGTTCGTGTAAATTGCGAAGATAGATTTTTGGATAGACTCAAAGACGTTTCTGATCCTGAAACCAAGAGAAAGATTATTGGTGAGGAATTTATAAGAGTATTTGAAGATGAAGCAAAGAAGATTGGAAAGGTTGATTTCCTTGTGCAAGGAACAATTTATCCTGATGTTATAGAAAGCGGACTTGGTGATGCAGCTGTTATTAAAAGCCATCACAATGTAGGCGGTTTGCCGGATCATGTTGATTTCAAAGAGATTATAGAACCTCTCAGAAATCTTTTTAAGGATGAAGTAAGAAAGGCCGGAGAGGAACTTGATATTCCTGAAGATTTGGTTTGGAGACAGCCATTCCCAGGGCCTGGACTTGCTATCAGAGTTATCGGTGATTTGACAAAAGAAAAGCTGGATACTCTAAGAGATACAGACTACATTTTCCGTGAAGAAATCAAAGCTGCCGGACTTGGTAGAGAAATCAACCAATACTTTACAGTTTTGACAAATATGAGAAGTGTTGGCGTAATGGGTGACGAAAGAACGTATGACTATACCTTGGCACTTCGTGCGGTAACTACTACAGACTTTATGACAGCGGACTGGGCAAGAATCCCATACGATATTCTGGAGAAGGTTTCTACTCGTATTGTCAACGAAGTAAAACACATCAACAGAGTTGTGTATGATATCACTTCGAAGCCACCGGCTACTATTGAGTGGGAATAAATATGTAAGTTAAATTGAAAGGGGAAAGCCTAATCAAAAGGCTTTCCCTTTTTTGAAAGGCAATAAAATGGTTAGAAATAAATAGTTCCCCACCAAAAGCCCCACCATTTACTTGGATTAACACAAAAAAATAACATCTCTTTTTATTTGGGAATTGAGCCACAAAGGCAGCTTGAAAATTAGGCTGTCTTTTTTGTGCGCTTAATATGAGAGGGGGAAGTAAATTGATTAAATTGAAAATGAGAAAAAGTATATCATATCATAAGTCAAATACGTACCAGGAGGAAGTGAAAAACTTTGGAGCAGAAGAAATTATTATACGGCGCATTATGGATGCAATTCAGGATTAATAAAAAAAGCGTTACTTTATATTTTGAGAAAGGTAGTAAGTTAGCTGATGTTACATATGGAAAGGAGTATTTTGGAAAGATATAGACAAGAGCGAATATACGATAGTTGGAACAGATATATAAATAGGTGTATATTTTAGACAACTAGACTAACAATGAGGACATTTGAATAGGAATGGGCTGCCATAGTTAGACAGCCCATTCCTAAATTTAATTATATGCGCCCCATATTGTATACTGATATAACCCATACATTGCATTATTGTTAGTATCAAAAACAAGTATACGGTACTCCCCAGGGCTTAGATTAAATACGTTAGCATATACACTGGAAACATTTGAAAAGGTATTATCATAGTAAGCCCTCATATAGTCAGGAGATGTAACTAAAAGACGATAATTTGAATTTGTGGTAAAAACTGCACTAATACTTAGCCTTCCATTTTGTGTTAGTCTCCAATTCAATTCATTGTCTGCTTGACCTAAAAAAAGTGGGCCGTCATTTGGGAGGTAAAGATTATTCTCAAATATAAAGCCCCTCCACCATCCACTGGGACTATCAGTTCCAACAGGAATAAAATTATTGCAGTTATTTGGGTCGGTTGGGCAGTGTGCAAATGCTGGAATGCTCGTTGCCATTGCTAGAGATAAAACACAGATAAAAAGTAACATCTTTTTTGTAAATCTTTTCATGGTAAGAACCACCTTTCTTTTATGTAATGAAAGAATGGTATCATATTAAATGTGTAAAAAATGTAATAAAATGTAAAACGTATAAAATTTGTGTATTTTGTTTTCAAACAACTAAGAAAAAGAGGAATCTACATAATGTATGATAAAGAAACAGGATAATTATATTCTTACAGAGGATAAAGAAAAATTAGCTGATATAGTGGCTGATGATAAGGAAGAATAGGCATTCGTAAAACAAATACATGTTGAGGGGGAGGCACCAATTTGAAAATCATAGAGGCTTTGAATACATTTACAAAAACAGTAAGCTATTTAGTGAAAGTACCTTCCAATGGTAAAAAGCTGTATATAGAAAAGGGAGAGTACATATTATTTAAGCCTCAATCTTTCAGGACAGCACTATCTAGGTTTACTCCCGAAAGCAGCAAATATAATAAAAAAATTGAAGAATACCTTAACATTTACAAGACTCTGGGGCTTATTTCAACGGATAAAGACCGAACCAGATTTACGAAAACCCAAAAGATTGATAGTAGGGTAATGAAAGTAGTTGCGGTGAAGAAAACAGCATATGAACTTTTATTGAATATGGAAAAGGAAGAAGGAAAATGTGGTACATAGACATTGAGGTTTATGATATGGCTCTGAAGGAGCTTGTCAGTAAAAAGAAAATCACCAAGGATACCGCAGTAAAATATTTGTCCTGTATAAATCAGATTAGTAAGCATACTGACGGAAAAATTGATATCAATACATTGAATGCTTTTCTTGTAGACAAGCTGAAGGATGAAAGGCAATTTTCACAGTATGTATCCGCAATAAGAAAATATGAGACATATGTGTTGAAACAATCTGAATCAATCTTATTCGGACAGTCGTACATTAATCTAGTCAATCATTTTAAAGAGATTCCCCGTAATACAAGAGCAGCCGGATCAGGAATAACAGATGAAACGGTGGCTAGAAAAATCAATGCAATCAGAAATGAAAAACTGAAGCTGGCATTCAGACTTCAACATAAAAGTGGTTTACGTGTTAAAGAGATATCTGACCTTTCAAAGGAAGATATCTCTTTTGACGATAACGGGCAAATCACAATACATATAAGAAGCGGAAAGGGACGTAAATCCAGAGATGTCCATGTTCGGGAAGATCCGTACCTGTATGAACGCCTGAAAGATTTTGCTGAGAAGTCCGATGATGGTAGGCTTTTTTACAGCAGATCATATTTAAAACAAAAAGCGGCTGAATATGGTTTTGAGTCGCATGATCTCAGAAGGCATAATGCAAGAAACCGTTTTAAGGATGAAGTAAGTGACGGGCAAACTCAGAGACAAGCCAAAAAGACCGTTCAGAAGGAATTAGGACACGAAACCGTTTCCACAACAGAAATATATTTGAAGGAGTGATTTTGATTGTCATCATCAGGAGATAAGCAGGTCGAAATGTTAGGTGAATTTATCATAGGATTTGTAAAAGGTGTATTCGACTTTTTTGTTGATGTTAGTGTGGGGATTCGAAAGTTGCCGGAGAAAACAAGTAATTTCATTTTTCTTGCTATCAATGCTGCCATAGGAGCAGCTATTTTTTATTTAAGAAATAGAATAGCCATTCATGTACCTCTGCAATACAGAATGGTAGCAGATATTGCTTTATATTTTCCGCTCGCAATGCCTTTGATTTATTTATATTGGAAAGGACAGGACTACCGTAATTTTATAAATACATTCGATAAAAAATTTGAATCAATAGGCTTCTATGATAAAGGAAAGCATAAAACAAGGAATATCAAAGGCGAATGGAATGAAAGCAAGGGTTATCCCAAATTTATCGGGGAAAAGAAAGAAGGTAAGAAAGTCATTTACTCCTTTAAAAGCAATATTCCTGTTTCAGAATGGAAAGCCCGATGCCTTGATCTGGAAACTGTAATGGATTGTAACATTATTAAACTGGAACACACAAAAGCATCAAAACAGATAATCAGTTTGCATACAATACCCACACATCAGGGGTTAATGGATTTCATACCATGGTCGGACGATTGTGTAAGCCAAAAGGATTTTGAATTGGTTGTAGGTGTTGCAATGCTGGAGGATGTGGTATTTGATTTGAATAAAGTACCTCATGCTCTGATAGCAGGCGTCACCGGGTCCGGAAAGTCTGTTTTGCTTAGATGTATGCTCTGGCAGTGCATTAAAAAGGGTGCAAAGCCATATATGATAGATTTCAAAGGCGGTGTTGAATTCGGTACGTTATATGAGCAGTTCGGAGAAGTTGTAACTGAGCGCCAAAGAGCACTTGAAATTTTAAAGGAGCTTGTTGCTGAAAATACTGCCAGACTGAATAAGTTCAGGGAGATGGGAGTAAAAAACTTGCCTGAATACAATGCCATAGCAGAAAAGAAGCTCTGCAGAATAGTTATAATTTGTGATGAGATAGCAGAGATGCTGGATAAAACAGGGCTCGGCAAAGCCGATAAGAAAATCTATGAAGAGATTGAAAAAGAAATGTCAACTCTGGCCAGGCTTTCAAGAGCCACAGGCATTAATATGCTGCTTGCTACCCAAAGGCCTGATGCTAAAGTCATACCGGGACAGATAAAAAACAACCTGCCAATAAGAATATCAGGCCGTATGGTAGACCCTCAAGCCTCAGAAATGGTTTTAGGCAATACAAAAGCCACTGATATGGATGATACCCGGGGAAGATTTATGTATTCCGTAGGAGCCGATACATTTGAATTCCAGGCATATGCTTTTGAGGACAAGTTCCTGAGAAAAGGTGATTATAAACAGGGAGAAATGCTTACGAATTTTGACGATTGGGATAACGGACCGTATGACGAAGAAAGAGTATATATACCCTGCGGAGATGATTCCGCTGCAGCACAAGAGTGTATCGAGGAATCTGATAATAATATATCGCTGGAAACTCCGGCAAAACCAAGCAACTTTGATAATGAGGAAGGAGATGATGAACTGGAGGGGTTTTAAAAATATCATATGAAGGAGGTGAGAATTTGAAAGATAAAGTTTTAAAACTTAAAAGTACCATGCCTCAGAAAATAGGGAAAATACTACTATGGACTTTAGTAGTATTTTTGTTATTAAGGGGTATCGGAACGCTTTTTAAGCAGGACGAGACAGTAACGGCTCAGACCTTGATTAATTCTTATGTAAAAGACTCCGAAGCTAAAAAAACTGTTGAATTTCAGGGGAAAGCATTTGCAGAAAGCTTCTGTTTGGAATATTTAACCTTGAATGGACGGGATACTGAAGGCTATTTAAAAAGGCTTGTTGGCTACATTCAAAAGGATATCGACATGAATATGAATATGCTCACAGATGTAAGAACCGAAGCTTTTAGTGCAGATGGTTATAAGCTTATGTGGACTTCTGACAATACCTTTACAGTTGATGTCAGGGCAAGGGTAAAGTATTTTAACGTAGAAGCTTCATCTTCTGAACTAGTGAAACAAAATGAATTAATGAAGGATTATCAGATTAAGGATGTATGTCTGCGGATTCCGGTACTTGAAAAAGATGGACATTTCCAGATTACAGGCTACCCAGCGTTTATCCCTGGTGAAGATAAGGCAAACGTTGAAATTAAGCCATATTCAGGAAAAGAAGCGTCAGAAGGAACCAAAGAGGCCATATTGAGTGTAATGGAAAGCTTCTTTAAAATTTATTACACCGGTAATCCCGGAGAAATCAGCTATTACATGTTGGATTCTACTAAGACTCTTAAAGGACTGGAGGGAAGATATGAGTTTGTAAGCCTTAATGATATTACAGTCTATCAAAACACAGAAAATAGGTACTACGTAATCGTTAAACTATCAATTAAAGACAGCACTAACGGGGTAACTGTTCCACAACAGTATAAAATCGATCTGGTAAGAAAAGAGGACAAATACTACATTGACAAAATGAATGTCTAATAATTAAAAATGGGGGAATTAAATATGTTATTTTTAAAACGAAATATGCCTAGAGTAGTTTCAGTTTTAATACTGGTTATTGTTTTTTCACTTATGGCTGTGAATGTATTTGCAGCAGGGGAGAATTTCGGGCAGAATGCATATACTTGGCTTCAGTCACAAATCTGGTTTATTGCACTGTTAATAGTAGCTGTAATATGTGTACCGTTCATAATGAAAAAAATGTGGATGCAGTTGGCCGGTTTTCTTGTATTGGCAGCAATAGTACTTTACATAGTCAATGATCCCACAGCACTCAAATCATTAGGTTCAACTATTTGGTCGAAGGTATTTAACTAGAGAGAAGGATGAATATGGAGAATGAGAACAGGGTAATACTTAGGACATATAAATCGGTATGGAAAATACCAAGAAAAATTTATTCAATAGACAGTATTAAGTTGTTTGTGCCCGTTGATGTGGATCAGGCAATGTATTTTGTAGCAAGCTTGTGTATTACATATTTATTGCTTAAAATATTGCCGTTTCTCAGCTATCTGCCTTTTGTTTTTAAGTATGCTGCAATTCCGTATGGTCTGATGAAGTTCTTTACAAAGCAAAAACTTGATGGTAAGCTCCCTCATAAATTCTTTTTGGATTATATGGCTTTTCTAATGTCTCCGGGTAAGCTGGTAAGGTTTAAGGCAGTGGATGGATATAAAATCAAGAATGTCTGTTTTTCAACTCCTATAATATTTAGAGACTTATTAATTGTTAACAAGACTGAAGCTGCCTTGAATCATAAAACTAAAAAACAAAAAGGAAAGAAAGGAGGGAGAAGAATTGTTTGATTTTCCGGTAAAGTATTACGAAGATAACCTTATATTTAATAATAGCTATAAAGAGTGCTGGGCCATGTATAAAATGAACGGATTCAATTACGACTATAAGTCAGATCAGAATAAAATATCAATACTGAATAGTCTGGCAAGGTTTATAGCCAATATTGGAATTGAAGCAAAAATATTGATTATTCCAATGTCGCAGAACATTGACGAGCACTATAAGAACATCATTGGCAGAATGCAGAAAAAAGATAACCTGTATATAAGGGCTGAAGCACATGCAAAAGGTACGGGTGTATATCTTAAAGAAAAAATAGGCAAAAAAGGCAGCAGCAATGATTATGTTGTTTATGTACTGACAAAGCTGAAGAGTAGTGATAGTATCATTAAAGATCTTAAGGATGGATTTGAGTTCTTTATAAAGAGTCCAACCAGATTTCTTTCAGAACTTTTTTCAGTTGAAACAAAGGAACTCTTAAAAAGAGAAATAGACTCATTCTCATTGCTCGCTAATTCCTACATGAAGGAACAATCAAAAAGAATATCGATAAAAAAGGCTGATTCCATTGATTGCCAGTGGCTTATAAGAAGAATGTTCAGACGTGGACTGGGAGATGTGAAACTAAAATATAATCTAAGCGACGGTGAGCTTATCTCATGGAGTCCCTTTGCAGAAAGGGTAACCCGGAACGGAGAAACTGCAATAAGAGCTCATAAAAAAGATATACTTACTTTAAGTGAAGGACTTGTGGATCACAAAAGCTTTAAAAAATGTATCAAAATTGATCACGGAGACGGGACAACCTCTTGGCAGACCTTTCTGGCAATTAATCATATCCCTGATGGTATTGAATTTCCGGGGAGTGAGTGGCTTTTAGTTCTTCAGGATTATCCGGTTCAAACTGAGGTATGCATACATATTGATACTATAGAACATAAGCAAAGTATACGGAATATTGGAGGTAAAAGAAGAGAGATCCAAAGCCAGATAAAGCATATTGAAGACAATAGTGAAGACGTTCCGGATGAACTGGCCGACTCAAAGGAATTTGCAGATGCTCTGGAATCGGAATTGAAGGCTTCAAGAGCTCCGATTACAAGAGCATCTATCACATTCTGCTTAGCTGCGGATAATAAGGAGCTGCTGGATGAACGGGCAAATTTCATAAAAGAGGTTTATGAGGACTTTAATTTCGTAATTGAAAGACCTGTTGCGGATCAGCTGAAGTTGTTCATGGAATTCATTCCGGGTGCTGGGAGATATATGAACGATTACATTCAGCCATTACCGCCAAGAACTCTGGCAGGTGGTATGATAGGAGCAACCAGGCTTCTTGGTGATAACGAGGGCCCCTATATCGGAACAACCGGAATACTTGAAAAATGGGTATTCCTTTCAATGGGAGCAGCCTGCTTGCAAGACAGATCCGCTTCGGCCGCATTTCTGGGAACCCTGGGTGGAGGTAAATCATTTAACGCCAATTTGTTGATGTACTTAAATGTACTATACGGTGGCTGCGGGCTTATATTCGACCCCAAGGGCGAAAGATCCAAATGGCTTGAGGATTTACCTGAACTTAAAGAATACATAAATATCATAACGCTTTCGTCAAATGAGGAGGATCGGGGCAAACTTGATCCTTTTATCATTTATAGGGATAACCTTGATGAAGCAGGCGAACTTGCACTAAATATTCTGGCAGAGCTATATAAATTAAATCCAAAAGACGATGAATACCTGGTAGTCCTAGAAGCAATAAAGTGGACTAAGCAGCAGGAAAAGCCGTCCATGAGTGCCTTGGCCGGAAGGCTCATGGACTTTCCCGAAACCGATGAATTCAAAAACGTTGCAAGACGTGTGGGAAGGCGTATAGCTTTACTCAGGGAAGCAGGGATGGCAGGACTTTTGTTCGGAACCGGAGATGAAGAAGGCCTGAATATAAAGAACAGGATTAATATACTGCAGATTCAAAATCTGGTTATGCCGGATCCTTCTACACCCAAAGATGATTATACTCAGGAAGAGACAGTATCTACTGTGTTAATGCTCCCTATTGCAAGCTTTGCAAAGAAATTCGCAATGAGTGACCGAAGCATATTCAAAATCATACTATTTGATGAGTCATGGGCCTTGTCTTCAACTCAGATGGGGATAAAGCTTATGAACTTCCTCGCTCGTATGGGCAGATCACTTAATGCAGGCTGTATATTTATTGGTCACTCCGTAAATGATCTGAAGGGTGAAGGAATTAAAAATGCCATAACCTATAAGTTCTGTTTCAAAACTACAGAGATAAATGAAGTAAAAAGAGTTCTTGAATTTCTGGATCTGGAGGTAACGGAAGAAAACATTAAGGAAGTCCAAAACCTGGAGAATAGAGAGTGCTTGTTTATGGATCTTGACCGGAGAGTTGGAAAGCTGAAGTTTGATGCGGTATTCGAACATCTAATAAATGCATTTTCAACCACTCCGGTTGAAAAAGGAGCGTGAGGAGGATGGGCGTAATTAGGAAATTAATTTGCTCAGTTTTTATATTACTTTTCACAGTCTTAACTCCAATCACTATTCATGCTGAAGACGGGCCCAGCTCATCTGCCTTTTCATCTCCACTTGATGACATATTCAACAGCAAAAATGCAAATGACCATATAAGGTATAGAGATAATTATAGTCTTGATACAATAGACGGTAGCATGTTCAGTTTATCCGACTCTATTCAGAATGGGCTGAATTCATTCGCAAATGTCCTTTTTCAGGTTCAGGTGGTTTTTGCATATATGCTAATCACAGTGTTTTATTACAGCTTTGAACTTGATATTTATGGAATGCTCTCAGAAGTAGTGAATACATTCATGCATGAAATGAAGACATCTATATTCGATGAACTTTCTCTGATTGCTATTTTAATTCTCGGATTGTTTTTTATCATTAAAGTAATTCAGAATCAAAAAACTCAGGTATGGGTGGCCATAATACAAACTGCTTTGATTGTTGCCATAGCACTATATTTTTTTAGTAACCCTATGCAAATACTCAAACACGTTGACAACGGTTCAAAGGCCGTATCAAAAAGTGTATTGGCCGGAACATTCAAAGCAAACAACAGTGGTGCATCTCCTCAGTCGGCAGTTATGGCAGCAGTTGATAACATTTGGTCGGCATATGTACATCAGCCATGGCAAATGCTTGAGTTTGGTAATATGGAAATGGCTAAGAGAGAAGAAAATAAAATATTGTCTCTTCCTCCAGGGAGCAAGGAACGGAAAGAATACATAAAGAAGTTAGCTGAGGATGAGAAACATTTTACTCCTGATTGGGGAGTCAAGAGACTGGGACTTCAGATTGCATACGCCATACCGCTAATGTTGATTTTCGCAGTGATTGCTATCATGTGTTTCTTTATGATTTCCTATCAGGTGCTTACCATTCTTTTCACGCTGTTGGGAGCATTCGTTCTGGTAATGGCACTGATACCCTTTTTCGGCATGAAGATCTTGCAGAATTGGGCTGCCAAAATTATAGGGTTTGCATCAATAAAAGTAATTATCTGTTTTTGTATAGGAGTAATGCTTGCATTTATGACAGCTATTTTCAAACTTTCAGATCAATACGGATGGATATTGACACTTTTGCTTGTGGTGATTATCGTGCTGTCCATAATATGGAAAAGGGAAGCTTTGCTGGAGATTTTCACACTCATCAGACTAACACCGCAAAACCCGTCTATGATAAACAAGCAGCTCCGAAAGGATTCCAATGTTGAGTCAAGGATCAATGGCTATATGGGATCAAGAATGTCCGGCTTTAGAAATAAAAAACCCGGTAATTCAGAGGAAAAATCAAATGGTAAGTTGTCAGACAAAAATGATACAAAAGGTACCAGTGATAATACTAAAGATGAAAAGCCAAAAAAACCTAAAAAACAAAAGGAAAAACAGAAATCAAATAGTGGCAGTACTGGGACAAAGGAAGTCGGGCAGCCATACAGTTCATCTTCAAATGGTAACGCATTCACTCCAGAAGCCTCATATTCCGGAATTTTGAATGAAATGAATGACGATCAGACGGAAGACAACAATAACTTCAGACAGCTGATGAAAAAGGCCGAAGAGATTCTTCAGAAGCAATATGAGATATCTAAGCTGGAGGCTGAAAATAAAGCTGACAAACTACAAAAAGAACCTGAATATTCTTCATTTGTACGAAAAGCCGACACAAGAGAAGCTCTGGGAGCTCCGAAGTTTGAACAACGTGAAATAATTGCGGTAGCAAACAACTTGCAGAAAATCGTTGATGCAGGTGGAAGTCCGGAGGAACTTCTATCCAGAAATGAAACAAGTAAATCTCCGGAAGCTGAATCCAGACCAAAGGACGTTATAGGACTTGTGGTTAACGGACAGCAGCAGTCGATTGATAGAGGTGAGGCATACAAAATCATTGTACAAGATGCTGCAAAAGATTATACAAATGAGTTCAACCAGGAGTACAACAAAAAGTATGATGACAAATTTTTTGAGGATCTGATAAAGCGTTACGGTCAGCAAAATGTAAGGCAGATTTTAAGCAGGATGAAGGAAGTTAAGGAAAAGGAGGGAAATATAAAGAATCCTGCAGGTTACCTGACACAGAGCCTTAAAAATTCAAGTATGGAAAATGGAGGTTCCATGAGAAGCAAGGGAGCTGATAAGATTGACTAAAAAAGGTATAAAGAAAAAGATAATTATCACCGGATCAGTACTCCTGATGCCATTGTTCTTGATCTTTTTTCTAATGATAATGTTTACGCAGAGATCCGGTACCGGCAGTAATCCTATTGTTATGGCAAAAGGCCTGGACATACCGGCAGGGTTTCTGAGTATTGCAAATAAGGCCGCAACGGAAAATGGTATTGAATTTGCATTTTTTTTAACACTATCTGCCGGAGCAGCCAACTTCAATCCGGATAACTTTACAAATGAAATCATTCCGGAAGTGTTGGGAAAAGCAAAAACTTGTAATCCGGATTCACTACCTGATAGCTTAAAGGAAATTTACAGTATCTACTCAAAATACTACAACGACCTCAAAGTTGGGCCAATTCCAAAATCAAAAATTATAACAACTACAGTTCAGAAGAAACAAAACAACGATGATAGTAAACAACCGGCCGACGGCACAGAAGCCGGTTCTGAAAACGACCAACCGCAGTATGAAACAACTTCAACTGAGATACAGTACACTTATTCACATTCAGACGATTTTGGAGCACAGAGAACCTTCGGTGGTGACAGGGCTCATGAGGGGAACGATATAATTGCTGATGGAGGAGTCCCCATAGTTTCAATTACAGATGGTGTTATAAGAGATATGAACTGGAATGATTTTGGTGGAAATATAGTAGGTGTCCTTACTGACAAGGATACCTATTTTTATTATGCACACATGAGAGGATTTAATACAGCCTTCCATGAGGGGGATCGGGTTAAGGCAGGAGACGTTTTAGGGTATGTCGGTAATACCGGATACGGTCCACCCGGTACGTCCGGAATGTTTATAACTCATTTGCACCTGCAGATTGGAATTAAGCTGGAGGGCCAAAAGAAACGTTTTTATATTAGCCCATACAATATTGTAGCTTATCTGGATCAATTCAGAATTACTTTGCATGAAGAAGCAAATGTTGGAGGAGGTGACTGATATTATGAAAGTGATACTGGCTACAGGAAGCCCTGAAATTGATAAAAGGATTCAATTAAGTGAGAATCATACCCTGGTAGATAATGTGGGTGATTTAACCGAATTGATGGATCTGCTGAACTATATATCAGTAGATATTCTGATTGTAAATATGTTGCTTGATGATGCAGAAGGTGAGCTGCTTATCAGACTATCTAATACGGCACTTGATAAAAATATAAAGATTGTACTGCTAACAGATAAAATAGAAAGCTATGCAGAAAGAATTCTGGTAAGCAAATTGGCTAATTTGTCCGTACATGCCTTTATTACATTTGAGAAACTGAATAACAAAGTTTTGGAAAATGTATTAAGCTTTTATCCGGAGAAATTTGATTTTTGTTTATTAGCAGAAACGATTATAAAAGAAAAGCCTGTTACTGTTAAAGAAGAAAAAATAATTGAACGAATTGTTAATTTCCATAACAAGGTGATCACTGTAGTCGGAAATGCAGAACTCGCAGCAGAATTGGCAGCGGTCGCAGGCCGACATTGCGATAAAAATGTTATGCTGATGGATTTTGATTTCTTTGATTCCGGTATGGATGCAGCTCTGGGCATAGAAAATCAACTGGAGGATCTGCCGGATGTTTTTGAACTTATTGACAATGGCAGTCTTGACAGAATGAAACTGGAACAATGCTGTATCAAGTTGAACAAACTCAATGTATTCTCTTTAATTCCAAAGTTTTCACAGTATAAATACAGTGAACTAATTAATAAACCAATCAGTCAGCTAATTGATTTTGCATATAAAAACTATGATTTAACCCTGCTTCATGTCAACGGATCCTGCCTTGATTTGTGTGCAATCTCTGTTTTACAGAATACCGATCATATACTTGTCACAATGCACGGTGACAGGATCAGCAGGAGACAGGCAGAGAACTATACAATTTATATGAGGGATAATCATAGGATTGGTCAGGATAAGTTTCACTTTGTTCTGTTTGAGTATAACGAAAAAACTGATGCTCTTCTGGGATATTTCAATGCGAATCTTCCGAGAATGGCATCTATCAGTTACAGTGAGAAACGATGCAGGTTCAGAAACAGCAAAGCTTCATATGCCCGAAGAATAAACGGAAGAAATCTTGAGGAGTACTTAAAATTACTTGGTACGTTTAATATTTCAGAGAGTCACAAAGACAACAACAAATCTAAAATATTTTTAAAGAAAATTCTTGGAGGTAAAAATGGGAAAAAGGTTAGTAATTAAAACAGTTCTTATTTGTATTGGCATTTTTATTATCCTGTCTGCAACAGCTTGGTATTTTATTTTTAATACCTATAAGCTGGATACGGAAAAGAATGTAACGGTACTTGCGGCATCAACTAAAATTGATGAAAATACAATCATTAATGAAAGTATGATCAGGAAAAAAACAGTAAAAGCCTCTGCAGCAACCGAAAACATGGTTAAGGATATAAGCGAATGTACGGGAAGTAAATCCACCGGACTGATTAAAGAAGGAGATTACATATACCGGTATAACCTTATATCCAAAAGCAAACTATATGCTGATGATATCAGGGCAATTGTATTGCCTGCGACAATAGAGGATAGGGCTGCAAACCTTGTAAAGAAAGGTTCCCTTGTAGATATCATTGTCCAGCCTAAAGAGGCATCGGGAAGACCACAGATCGTTTTATCAAAGGTCAGGGTTGATATGGTATTTGATGACTCAGGGATCAATACAGAAGGCAGCGAAGTCGGAAGTAAAAAAGGCTTTATAAAACTGCTGTTAAACAGCAACCAAAGGGCAAAAATATATTCTGCCAGACTTGCAGGCACACTTTCTTATGAGCTTTACTGTGACGAAACACAGCTGCCCTCAAAAGAAAACTATGTAATTCCCACTAAGACCAATAATAATATTTCAGATGAGATAAAGAACGGAATTCCGCAAACAGAAAAATAAAAAGTAAAGGATGCGATATTATGGGGGAAATGATATCTGTGTGGTCACCGGCTAAGAAAACCGGAAAGACCACTTTTTTGTATATGCTTGTAAACAGCCTTTTAAAGCAGCTTGACAGTAGTAAGAAAATACTGGTTTGCTGCTGTAATTTAAACTACGGAAATTTATTGAAACTTTTTGGAATTGAAGACAATGAATTAAACATTGAGGATGTTGTCAATTTAAAGTTATCACAGGATAATAGTATTGATCTACTGAAAATCCTGGGGCGGATTGAGAATGTCTATTTTCTCGGAAGTAAGAAAACGAATATGTCTTATGTCAGTAGGAACCTCCCTGAATATGAAAAATTGATTTATGAATTCAAACAGAATTTCGACATCGTGTTTTTTGATACAATTTCAGGACATGAAAATATCCTTACAAACATGCTGCTGGAAAACAGCGACTATATCATCAATGTAATTAATCAGGATAAGGAGATTCTCGATTACCTTAATTTCGTTGCCGGTAAAGAAATAGCCTTTGTTGTAAATGCCTATCGTCATATATATCCTAATGTCACTGAAATAAAAAAACTGTATAACCTCCATAACGTTTTTATGCTTCCAGACAGTAGTGAATTGCTTGAAATGAAAAATAAGAACAGACTGGTAGCTTTTCATGAGTATACATCTGAATACAATAAAGAGCTAAACCGAATCAGTGAATTTATACTCAAAAGCTTGAATCTGAAAACGACTGGCAAAATAAGCACTGTACCTTCGAGGAAAGTCAGGCAGTTGTTCAACTGGATACACGGAGGTTTGAACCATGATTAAATTAGACGAACTGATTGCGGTAATTGAAGAAAAAATCAAATCCGGCAAAAAGACCTTCACAAGCGACAAGGAAAAAGTTACGGAGCTGCAGCGGATAGCGGACAGGGAACAGGAGCTGAGAATCAAAGCTACCGAAGGAAACGAACAGGCCAGAGATACTACCAGAAATATGGTTTTCTTCATTTTAAGCGAGATAGATGAAATCACGCATAAAAACATTGATGAAATTATCTCACAATACCATCTGAATTATTATCAAAATATTTATACCGGAGATAAACAGGATAATATAAAAAAACCGATTGATACTGAAATTGAAGGCTATCTTCAGAAGTTTTCCATAAGTACTTATGATACTTTGGAAAAGAAGCTCCAGAAGCTTGCACAGATTGTATATCAAGAGTTATTTGGCTTCAGTATTTTGGATGAGCTCATATTTGAAAGTGAGCTGAACGAGGTTGCCACAACGAGGAGTGATTACGTATGGATCCAATACAAGGGCATAAAGCGTAAGGTGCCAAACCCTAAGTTCAGATTTTACAGCAATGACGTATACACGAAAATTATTGAGGACAGAATAGTTTCTACCGCAAATCTGGAAATGAACAAGGGAAATCCAATAATATACTCAACCCTTGAAAACGGCTCCAGGGTAACAGCGCTACGCTCGCCATTATCAAGGTATTATGTAGTAAATATCCGCATTTTCGCTTACAAGTCATTAAGCAGCAAAGACCGCAACAGGTTTATGCATCAGAAGATGATGGAGGTTCTAAAAATATTAAGCAGTAAGGGCCGAAGAAACATTGCCATTATAGGAGAGATGGGCTCAGGAAAAACGACCGCAGCGGATGAACTAGTAATAAAGAATCTTGATGATGATCTTGCCATAGGACTGGCAGAGAACATACATGAGCTGAATATATCAGGAAAGTATCAGGATAAAAACGTTATTGAGCTTCAGTACGCAGATAAGTACACTCCTACTGATATCATGGAGATATTTTTCCGCCTGAACCGGGATATTGTAATATTCGGGGAAGTAAGGAGTCATATGGAGGCCTTTGAAATGATCAATGCAATGCTGAGACAGGCAAGGGGCAGCATGTGTACATTCCATTCATCAAGTATTCCAAGACTTGTACATGACCTGCGAAAGCTCCTGATGCAGACCGGATTCTACACAGATTACAGGGAAGCACGCTTTGACATTGCGGATGCAATAGACCTTGTTATTCAAATCAAACTTGACAGGGACACGGGAGTCAGATACGTGTACAAATTTGCGGAGATTATTGCAAACGAAGAAGACATGAGCTATATAATACGTGATTTATTCATTTACGATAAAGTCAGTGGTAAATACCTTGTTAACAGGAATGGCATCAGCGAAAGCACCCTGAATTCGTGTATGGAATTTGAAATGACTCAGGAGGACAGGGAATACCTGAAGGGATTGTTTGTACTAAAACCTGAAGAAGACTGCTTTTCTTACGAGGAGGAGCCCCATGGATAAAATCCTGAAATATGATAACTATTACATTATTGCACTGGCAGCCGGTGCAATTTTTTTGTTGTCCGGACTTCTTTGGGAAGTATATGAAAAAAGCGGTAATAGGCTGAATAAAAGCAATGTCCAAATACGTGGCAGAGGCAGACTAGCATATGTTTTTTCGTTCGTCATGAAATTGCCGGGTATCAGAAAAATTAAAAAGCACTATCAAACCAATCTGGAATTTGCATTTTCTAAGGATTCGATTCTTAATACTATTTCCAATGTAATGATAGTTATTATGGCAGGATTTAGCATTACCCTGATATTACTGCTTAATAGAATCGGTCAACTGTGGTATGTAAAGGTAATGATAATTGTAATGAGTATTGTCCTTCCGTATTACCTATTGTCACTGCTAATTGATTTGCATAAATACAGGATGAACACACAGATTCCAAAGTTGATTGATGAGTTCAGAAGTGCTTTCCTTGAACACAATAAAATAAAGCCTGCACTAAGAGAGTGCAGTAAAAATGTAAATAAAAATATGGGCAGATTGATGCTACAGGCAGCGGACAGTTCTGATACCCAAAAAGTGCTGGGAAATATGAGAGACAGGATTGATAATATCTGGTTCAGTATCTTTGTTGTTATGCTGCAAAACTATAAAGAAAACGGCGGAGATCTCATCGGGCAGCTTTACAAACTAAACAATACAATGTCCACTCAGCTTAGTATTGAAAAAAAGAAAAACAGAAGGCTTTTATGGTATGAGATATTCGCCGTATGTGCATCAATCCTCAGTATACCCGCCGTGCTTTGGATTAACAGATTGATTATAGGCAACGATGTAAGCCTGGTTGATCCGGATACAAACCTTACTATATGCAGGGTTATAGTATTTTCGGTACTGTCATTAGTTGTAGTCAGAATCCTCAGAAAGATGTAGTTAGACTTAAATAGGATGGTGAATTATGAGAACAATGTTTATTTTGACTTCCATTGGACTTTTCCTGACGGCGGTAGGGGCCTTTATAAGCAAGTATCCCAGAGAGTCAAGATTTCTTACTCTAAAAGAGTTCGATTTGGAAAATTTGACACAAATACGAGGCCTAAAAGACATTCTTGGTTTCATTACAAAAGATAAAAATTTTATTCTTAATAAATTTGGACTGATATCGCTAAAATATTCTGAAACAAACCTATCTCTACAGGCCCTGTATATTGTGAAAATTTTTTGTATGGTGCTGATTACGTCCACTATACTTGTGATAAATTATACAAATCTTGATATTACAAAGGTGAATATCATATCAAAAGCCGGTAGTAATATAGATGTATTGCAGACTTTCGGCTCTCAAAAATCCAGCTCTGACAACGGATATAACTATTCCCTGTATTATACTATCCTGGACACAGTGAATGATGAAGGTAAGTTTGAGAAAATGGACGACAAATCTAAAAGGGAACACCTTTTTGAAATCATACCTAGACTGATCCATTCCTCCAATAAGGAAGATATAGAGTATAATGTCCAAAAATTCCTTTCTACCTGGTATGCTTTGAAAAGAATACATCTGTTTGACTGGAAAATCTTCCTTACGGCTATACTTTCCTTCTTCTCGCCTGAAATATTTCTTCTGTTGAAATGGCTTCTGCTTGGCAGTGTTTACCGCAAAGAAGTTATCAGACTGGAGAACATATTTGAGCTTTTGGGCAGCATGGAGGAATTCAAGACGACAGATATCCTAGAGCAGATGGCTAAAGGATCACGGCGGTATAGAAAGCATATGAGAGAATGCAGAGAACTGTTTCAAACGGACAGACGGCTTGCTGTAGAAAGCCTGAAAGCTGCAACAAAAAATAAGAAAATGTCGGAGTTGGTTGATACCATCAGGATTTATTCTCTCGTTGATAAAAAGCTTGCTATGGATATACTTGCCAAAAACCGTAGGAGCAAGGCAGAGGGAATATTGATTACCGCCGATGAGGATATTGACTGGCTGGATATTGCTGCATTCGTGGGTATTACTCCACTGCTGTATGAGCTGGCAAACCTAATGCTTAAGCCTATGTTGGACATGGTATTCGAAGCGTTTAAATATATTTAGCGTTACAGATGCCCCCATTAGAGTCAGGAGAGTATCACTAGGAGTGAATCAGACAGTTGATTTTACAACTTATTTAAAAGATGTCCTTTCAATCGAATGGGGTACTACATGGGCTTCTGAATCCCTTATTGCTGGAGAAATGGCATGTAATTACGGCTGTCTCAAATTCGAGGCAGTCATCTTTGCATTATGAGAGTAAAACATACTAAAATTACTTAAACTAAAAAAAATAGGCAAAGGGAATGATAATGTGAAAAAATTTGCTATGATTTTTGTAGTACTAATAACTATATCAGTTTGTTCTTTTAACAGTATAGGACAAGAATGCGTTTTCAAGTCTGATGTGAGATTTATCACAGTAAATGAACAGGGGGCACCTGTCGCAGATTCAAAAGTTGTAATAATCGGTTCAGATGGCGAAATACTAACTACAACGACTACTGATAAAAACGGTGAATCAAAAGTAAATATAGAAACGAATACTGACCCAAAATATTCGGAAAATTCTAAAAATGGAATAGCCCCAAGAGGAACAGTAACATTGATATCTTTTAAAGATGGATATCGGCAAACCGTTGTATTTGAAGTTGGTATTAGTGATTTAGACGGCTTGCATTATATTGTTATGAAACCAATTATTAAAGGTGCTAGGAATGAAGCAGTCACTCAATTAGCTCAAAATCACCATCTTGAAACAGCTTCGTTAGTTGATAAATATGCAAAATTGGTAAATGAAAAGGTCAATGATTAGAATACAAATAAAGCGTTTATCCCTTGAGTAGCATATCTCCGGAGGGGGGGTGTTGGATTATCTTAACAATCCAAAGAAAAGCCTTAGAATATGTGTTAGTATACGTACTTTAAAAAAGAGTTGGTTCACTGCCAACTCTTTTTTCATGCCCGAAAAACCCTGCAAAAATTTACTTGATGCGGGGTTTTTATTAAATTATAGCGTTATGGTTTCAGGTTTAAGGAGGTGGTTTAAGTCAAAACAATTTACTTGGGAGGAGGTGAGAACCTTGAACAAAGTACTGGTTGCGATAATACTATTTGCACTCACGGCAGCAATAATAGTGGCAGTTATCATTCCTATTATGAAATCCGGTAAAACCGCAGGACAGGGAGCAAAGGACAAATTGGACGATACTCAGACAGATATCAATACTCTGAGTGCTCCGGTGTCATACAACGTTTTTGGATATGAAATTACGCAGACTGTTTAATTACTGAAGGAGCTGATGATTTATGAACAAGGTAATTGTATCAATAATTCTATTTGCACTTTGTATTGGCTTGGTTGTATCAGTAATAATTCCCATTGCAACCGAAATCAGGACGGGAGGTGAGAAAACTTTCATGACGGTAAAGCAGACAAATAATAATATAGTGCCTGAACCGTAAAGAGGTGGTCTATGAACAAGATATTTGTATCAATGATAATTATCCCTTTTATTGCACTTTTGATGTTTAAGGGGATTGCAATTTCGGACTATGATCTGAAGCAGAGGTATCTAAAGGATCAGGTTGATCTGATAGCTTACCAGATAAAAATTACAGGTCGACTGACTGCTGAAGCCTATAACGAGTTCAAGACCAAAATTAGCAAAATCGCAGACTTTAGCTCAGTTGGCAGCAGCATTATTCTAAAAAAGGGGGTATACGCTGGGGGGAGAATAGTAGTATTGACTAATTACACAATCGGAGAAAAATTAAACAAGGGTGAGGCATTCATGGTTTATATCAAATCCGGAAGCATATCAATGTACAGCAGGTTGCAGAACGGCGGAATCAGTGCTGACGATAGTAAGAATTTATATTATAAAGCCAGGGCTGAATGCAGAATAGAGGTGTACAGTGAGCAAGGGAACACTTAGCTTCATGTTTTTCAGCATGGCAATAGTTCTTGTACTCGCTATTATAGTACTTACCGTAGCGGATTATTCTTTATATTCATACAAGAAGAAATGTATTGCCAGTGCAATTGATTTTGCAGTGTCAGCTGCAGTGCAGGAGAATAATATCGAGCTCAGCCGACAGGGTTATGCTGAAGGTGTGGACGAATCAACAGGAAAAATATCTACCGATAATATCGTAATTGATACAGAAAAGGTATCTGCTGCTTTTTTTAGTACATTGGAATCAAATGCCGGTATAAGAAAAGATCAAGTTATATCAAAAATGATGATAATCATAATTAATCCAACAGATACGGAAATGAACTACATAATAACAAATGAATCAAAAAATATATCCGGCAGTGTCACGAATCCGGCCTCCATGGAAAACGTAATAAATACAAATTCGTTGGCGTTCTGGGATGCTGCTGACCCGGATTCGGAAACCGTATATGTAAATGGAAACCCCAAAACAACTGAATTTGAGAAAAAACCCTGTTATATGGTTTTTATTAAAAACCTTGAAATAGACGGCCTTTTTAAAAAACGTACTGCAACCTTTATAGCTTTTAAAGGTTCGCATATAGAAAGGAGGGACAGCAGTAGTGATGACTGAAGCTGAAATCATTTTCATTCTGTTTCAGTTTATAGGTCTGATATTACTATTAATATCAATCAACATCAGAGTAAAAACCCGAAACCGGTTTTTATTCAGTTTTGCAGTATATATATATAATCTTTTAATTGGATGTGCTGCATTGTTTTTCAACAAAAATACATTTACGGTATGTGACTTAACTGCAATATTATTAATAACAGTTTTAACATTATATTTTATCCTTACAGTTGAGAAATATAGGGCCGAGGAAAACAAATCAGGTACAAAATAAACTTCACTGGCAAAATAATACATGGTATAATATTACAAAGAATTACGTCACATCATCATTTTTGGTGATTGGATGTTACAGGGTGGTAGTCGCTCTACTTCTTACAAAAGAAGGGGGGTGACGGTAATGAGTACATTTGAAGCATTAAGCTTAATGTTTGGCTTTAGTATGGTACTGCTTACATTACTCTCCGTGATTGTTTCAATAACAAAAAACGGAAAAAAATAATCACCCTGTCTAGCACACAGAGTGATTAATTAACTTTTAACCATTTTTGAGTGACTGCCACATCTTGTGGACATTCAATCACCTTAATTATATTATACCAAAATCAAATCGAATGTAAACATATGTCAAGCGAAATTTTACATGAGTCAAAAGGAGAATAGAGAGTATGATAAAAAAACTTTTATGTATGATAACAGTTTTAACAATTATATTATCAGCACTTTTACCGATAACTGCGGAAAATGCTGATCCGTCAGACAGTACAACAACAGCAATGCGTATGAAGCCTCTGCTTGACAAATACAACGGCCTGACACAAGCAAGCCTAGATACTGAGCTGGCTAAGTACTCAGATATCAAAAGCCACTGGGGCAGGAATTTCATATCAAAAATATCTGCCCTTGAAATAATATCAGGATATCCTGACGGTAGCTTCAGGCCTGATGAAAAACTACTGGGCGGGCAATACATTTTGATGCTGGTCAGAGCAATAGGCTACCGACCGGAAGTACCTCAAGGAGTGCCATATTACAAGCCCTTCGTTGATATTGCTCTAAAAGAGGGCATTTTGTCAAAAGGCGAGATTTCAGATTATGCAAAACCTATTACCCGTGAGCTTGCAGCCAGTCTTGCAAGAAGAACCATAGGAAAATATGAAACTGTTCCAAAGGACTACTTTGTAAAGGGAAGCGACCCATACCCATCCAAGGGTAACAAGGGTTTATTTGACAACGTATATGCAGGCTACCAGAAGATTAAAATGACAGATTACCCTACTATCACAGGCAACTATCTACAGGATGTAATAGACTGCTACCGTGTAGGGCTTTTAACAGGCAGCAACAACAAATTCAATCCCAAGGGTACTCTTACCAGAGCCGAAGCATCTGTCATAATAATAAAGCTTCTGGATAAGAAGGCAAGGGTGGAAAGTGTTCCTTCAGCCGATGAAAGCTTCAAATGGACAAACAGCAATGCCAACAACGGCACATATGATAATGAATCCGCAGGCTTCTACGAAAACAAGGAATACACCCTGTATAAAGGACTGTTTCCAATGATGGAGATATGGGAAACGGCACAAACAATGTACAAGAACCGTAACCTGATAACAGGAGGGAAGATAGACTTTACTTTCAGTGAGAAATACGAAAGCTTTGGGGTAAACTATTTTAATGGTGAGGATCACTTTAAGAAGTATATGAACTATAACGATGGAACGATTTTACCTTTAAATGGTATGGGCATAGCTACTCAAAGAAGCCAAATAAAGAAGGGACAAAAAGAAAGCTTGTATGATAACTGCGAAGGCTATCTTTATGAGATATCAAGTTACGAGGTTGGTAAATATAACAAGGACTTGAAGAACTACATATATGAACTTTTGAAGTTTTGGTTCGGTAAAGACTATGAGCAGGCCAAGAAGATACATGACCAATATTTGAGCATTGCGGTAAAAGATGCTGACTGGAGGGAAGGAGTATATCTTCTCAATAACAGACAAATATACATTGGAGGTGGAAATGGGACAACAGGAATTAATGGTGATGCATTTAAGTTGCAAGTATGGGCAAAGGGATTTATCACCAAGGATATGATGCTAAAATTAAATTAAAATTCGAGAAGGTGATTTAATTGAATAACAGATTAGTTAAGATGCTGTGCATGACAATATGTACAGCTTTTTTTATTGCTTTTTTTCCTGTGATTTTCAAGATTAGTGCAGCAGGAAGCTATACATCCCTGAAATATGAAAACGGGGGAAGGGAATTTTTTGACCAGAATACTTATGACAGGTATAAGAAAAATAGTCAGCTACCAAAACTTATAAATGGAAGTATTTTACCTTTAAAGGTAAGAGGATACTATCTTAACTATAGATTGTTTGTACAAAAGAATCTTGTTGTATATGGGAACTACAACTGTGTTCCGGGAAATTATTTTAAGTGCGGGTATCAGATACATAGTGACCTAGACAACAAGCAGCCGGATATTTATTATGATGGTGGTTACTTCTTAAAACCAGAGGGAATCTCCTGCAAGGGAAAGGAGCAGAACCCGGAAACTCATGGAGACAAGTGCAAGACAAATCGTGGCGAATGGAAGTATCTGGGCTTTGATGTGAATGGTGAAGCATTCAGCAATATGTGGATGATAAATGTAGCCACTGTTACTACCTTCCGGGAAAGGAACTGGATAAAGGAACCTTGGATTGCAAGTAATGAGGTTAAAAAGAAACTGACAAATACAATAAGTACTTATAATGAAGCAGCATATAATTCATTTAATCGGTATACCAATCAGACAATCCAAAAGCTAAAAGACTGGATGTACAAAACCTTTACCTCCGTGAATAAGTTTTCCGGAATACCGGACGGAAATGGACACTATGACCCCAATGTATATCAATACCTGTACGTACAGTCCGCTCCTACAATTCAGTATTCCGGCAGCGGAAAGATGTGGCACGTAAGGCCAAATGGCTCTATCTGGTATCAGACGTTTTCAATACCGATACTGAAAAATATCAAATATGATTTACCGGTAAGATGCTACGTCACACTTGCTTCTTCCTTGCCAAGGATACCTGAAAGCGGAGAGCTTGACAGTCAGAAGGTACGGCTACAATTCAAGGTTAAAGGTGTTTTGGAAGATGATGACTACTATATGGATTCTGTTACAAGAAGTGCATTTTATACGAGACAGGATATACAAAACTGGGATTTAAACATTGACAAAATCGCAGGCCTGCAGCTGACTGATGAGGAAAAGAAAACCGTTACGGTAGTACCAAAGAGTGCTGCCGACAACCAAGGTACTGCAACCATTACAGTAGAAACAACTGTAGCAAATATAAAAAAACTTCCAAAGTCAGGGGACAAATATCAATTGGCAGTGGAAGCTACTGCAAAAGTTGCATACAAAGATGCACACTCCCAAAAGGCTGAAGGTAATAACAAGTTTCATATAAATAATTTTAAAATAGAAACCCCAGTGATTGATATACCTACACTTCAAATACATAATCATATAGGAGAAATAGCATTTGACTCCATTCCATTCCGAGATGCAACAGACAGTACTGATATGTCTGCGGTTAAAAGTACCGAGCTGTACATTAACGGCGAAGCCGTTGACTATGACAAATTCTTTTCAGGCTCTTACACCTTTCCGGCTACATCCGATAAAAACGGATACTTTGCAGAAGTTATCTGTAAGTACAACCTTGATAAAAGCAAGATAGTACTTTCGGGATTATCTGAAGAGAAAAAGCAGGAGATACTTAGTGCTGCCGTGGTGGAATATGTATCAACGGATTATGTATATGTTTATCCCACAAAGCCAATTGCACAGTTCAAGCTTTCCTCAAACTCTTGGAAACAGAACCGAATAATAAATATTGAAAATACCTCTGCTGACGGGAACATTCAACTGGTTCTGGACAAATATCCGATAGTTGAATACAGATGGTATTACGGCGGTGACACATCACAGCTGAATAAAGGTACCGATACCGATTTAAAAAAGCAATTGCAATATAAAGAACCGGGTTCATATTCCTTGACTCTGGAGTGCAAAAACTCTCTTGGCAAATGGTCTGACCCGTATACAGTAGAATTCCAAGTACTTGAGGATATTGCACCAAATATAGAGCTGAACTTGTCTGACAGTGTAGTAACAAGGAATGATGAAATAAGTGCATGGCACTATGATGTCAACAGTACGGACGGGGACAAAATAGCCAGTGCAAAGATAGAACTGTGGTATGACAGTGACAACAACGGCAGCGTTGACACATTGATTCAAAAATGGAATGGCCTTGGTGATTTCCCCAAATATTCTCCAACACAGCTTGGTTACTATAAATTCTTTGTATATGCCCAAGATGAGTTTGTTGGAGTAAGTGGACAGGATACACTATCCCAGTATGTTACTCAATCGGATAAAAAGTCGGCAAGTCTGGAATGTGATTTTTGGGTAGATAACTACCAGCCGTTAAGTGACATATATATAGATGCTCCAATAGAAAGGCCCAATGTGGATTTGTATATCATGAGGGATAAGGATTTGCCACAGGATAAATACGAATACATTGCAAGCAACAGAGTGACGATGGAAAATACTTTGCTGGGCAGAAATATCATTCCAAACGTCAATATCTGGGACATGAAAACCTATGAATATTCAACCCCTGCAAGTATATCAAGCAATACCGGAACAAATTACCCTTCAGGGGAAATTCCATATACCAGTGCCGGTTACTCTGGGAAGCTGCAAAGAACAAGTGCAACAGACAACGGTGGGTATCATGATTTTGGCCATTATGAAACAAAAACCGAGACTAAAACAGCCAGTGTAGGAGGACGATCAACCAGTGGCCACGGATACAGCGAAAGTTATCCTCCCTCATCTGTATCTTATAGTGATGGGGAAGGATATTCCGGTTCGCTATCAGGATATGGATATACATACACGTCAACGGCACGTTCTGACAAAGCGGGAGATTTTGACTGGACACGTTCTTACGCAGGGTATTCGGGTACAGTTTCAAGGACTGTAACGTACTGGGTACCCAATATGCAGTGGGTTGCCAACTACACGGGTTACTACAGCGGTACTATTTATAAATATGTACGGCAGCCTTACACCGATACGTGGCGTGGAAACAGTAGTAAATACATTCTCTATATAAGTGATGGTGATGTATCAGAACTTTCAGAATTCAATTCAGCTGTATCAAAAACCGATGCAAAGGTTATTCTGGCAGGGACACCAGAGGTAAAGCAGCAAAACCCGAACTGTGCAAAGTATATAAATGCAAAAGACAAGACAGTTCAGGAGATTTTGAATGAAGCTCTGGAATACATATCGGAGGAAACACCCGAGGTTGAGCAGATATATCTTCTTCAGAATCAAAAATTCACACTAAATGTGGGAGAAGATGACCTTGAAAAGGATGAGATAGTTTTAAGAGAACTGCAATATGTACATGACAAGGACTATTTTGATAACCCTACAGGACAGGAAGCCGGAACGCAAGCGGTGTTCAAAGCTGATACCGGATGGAAAGATGATATAAAAAATACATTTTCCAATGTAGGAAAGTATCAGATATACAGAAGAGTAAAAGACAAGCCATCAGGTGCGTATGGGGACAATTACTCCTATTACAGTGGAGCTACAGAGGTTGATATATATGTTCACAGAAAACCTATTGCCAAGGCAGCACTGGATTGGGATTTTGATGGGGCTACTAATACCTATAAGACAAACTGGAAGGATTTAAGCTTTGATTTAGACCATAATATCACAAGAGCTAAGACTGACAAAGGTATATCCGACCGGAAAATCATGTGGAAAAAGGAAGGAGGGGAATGGAACTACACAATACCCGACAATCTGAGCCCGGGAACTTATAGAATCAGGTATTATGTAAAAGACATAGAGAACACATGGTCAGATGTATTTACCATGGATATAAACGGAACAACCTGTAAGGATGTCCCGGAGGCTACATTTACCTTATCTGATACCCCTCCAATGCAATTTGAAGCCAAGCTTCGAGCAAAGAAAATAACCTTCAGAAACCCGGCTTCTCCTGTCACATTACCGGCCAGTGAAGACCTAGAAGCCTTTGATTTATGGACAAGATATCCGTCAAATCCTTATTTGACAATTGCCCTGTACAATTTGAACGGAACACAGGTGTCAGGTACAAAAACCGTCAGCTACAGTACGGCGACAGGCAGCAAAAGCGGAAATGACATCAGCTGGAGCAATGTACCTTATAACGTGCCCAATACCCTTATAGACGGTAATTATATCTTTGAAATAACAGCAAATGCAGAACAGAGTAAGACCATAGCCTTCCCAGTCACCGTAAAAACCCCAATAAACCTGAAAGGATATATAAACGGCAGGGAAACTGCAGCACATATAAATACCGGTGATACAGCTCAGTTTAAATTTACAACTTCACAATATGTATCAAAAACCCAATTAAACTTTGAAGGGCAGACATACACCTCTGATTCAGGAAAGATAAAGTTAGTCTCAAACGTGGGGGCGGTAAAGACTTGGGAACTAAGACTTGATATTGCAGAGGGTGCATATCCTGACGGGAGGCAAGGGAATGCAGAATTTAAAGCATGGCTTCCTTCAGGAATGAGTGAAACAGTTAATGTAGACTATAAATTCGTTGGAATCAGGGCATACAGCTTTGCAGTTACAATGATGCTAGACCCCGGCTGGAGATCTTATTATTTTGATACAAGCAAAGGAATTGATGATAATCATGATGGCAAAATCGACAGGTATCCTAAGAGAAGTAACACGGACATCCCTGCTATAAAGATGCCAATAAATTATTTCTCCATGGTGGGACACAGCCGGACATATATCAAGGCCGGTTACAAGGTAAAAGGAAAGATTGATATCCAGGGTGAACCGGATTATTCGGCATTCAGAATACACTACATTATCAAAGGGGACACACACACTGATACAGTTAAATTAACAAGAACCTCAGGGAACACCTATACATTTGAATGGATCATCCCATTGGAGACGGATGATAAAACCTTTGTAAGCTTTGATCTGATAACTAAGAAAGGTGCTTCCACATATGGTAGTGAGAAATGGATTGACACATGGGATAGCCGTAATACATCAAGACTGGTTTTCTACGTCAGGGGTAAAGCTACGGATGATCTGATTTATGTGCAAAGTCAGTAAAATATTGAATATTCGTAAATAAATCTGAAACAGCCTGAAAATGGGCTGTTTTTTGTTTTACCGAAAAAATATAACTGGAGGACAATTATGGATAATTTTAGAGATATACTTATAACCGAAGGCATAAATTCAAAGGGTTTCGGTACGATTTCAAAGCTTGTAATGCTGGACAGAAAGCTGACGATACAGGCAAAAGCCATATATGCATATTTTTGCAGCTATGCGGGTGGAGGATCACAGCCGTTTCCATCAGTTGAAAGAATTTTGGGAGATTTGGATATAAGTGAAGATACATATTATAAGCACCTCCGGTTTTTAAAGGCATATGGATACATAATCGTAGAACAGCGTAAAAATGGCAAGGGTACGTTTTTGAGCAACATATATACCCTCACAAGTCATCCGGTAGCTAATCCGGAGATGGTAGAGCAACTTGAGAAAAAGAAAAGTAAGAAAAAGCATAAAAATGTGGTAACGGAACATGAGCAAAAACCGTCCCCTAAGAATCAGGGTACGGGGAAAGAGGAGCCGTCCCCTAAATTTCCGTGCACGGATTTACCGTGCACGGAAAAATCGGGTACTAATATAAACAAGTCTTTTTATAATATAAACAATTCTTTTATAACAACAACAGAAAATAATTCAACAACAGAGGTTGTTGTTGATGACAGTATAGATATTAATAATCTTAAAGCGGAAGTTGACTCAACAACCGGAGGAAATGTAAATCTAAAGGTACTCCACAAGCTTTTGAACAAGCAGGGTATTGAAAAGATACAGTTCTGTTTGCAAAATTGGGTCGGTATTGTCGGCTCACAGAAGATAGGCAGCGTTGAAAGCTTTTTCGTTACTGCAGTAGAACAGGGATACAGGGCTCAGACACAGGGACGATCAGGCAAGGCCACCTCGGAGAAAAGCAACAGGAGTAACTTTGAGCAACGGGACTATCCGGAGGAATACTTTGATAATTTCTTTAGCAATGTGAGTTCATATGCTGGGGATGGCAGGTAGGGAAGTTAGGAAGGTGAAAACTAACTATTCGGTGAGTAGAGTGTTTTTCTGGATTATTCTGCACATTTATTAATCTAATATGATTGTATAACTATGATTGTATATAAACATAGTGGGATATTTAGTTTATTCAAGGTTTTTTCAAATTTAGTTAAGATAATCCGACAAATCTGCCCATACCCCTATAACGAAAAAATTTCAATATTTATTTAGATTTTTGGAGGATTTGGGCAATTTTGGTAGAAATAATATAAAGTGGAGTGAGTACTGAAGAAGTAGTTTTAAAAAGAGAATGGTGTTGTATTATTATTTATATTTCTTTTATAGAAATGTGATTATATGATTTGGGTTAATATCTACATTTATTAAATGGTGCTAATTTGATAATGAAAAGTAAATGGAGGGGAAAATTGATGAACTTTGAGCCAATAATTAAAACTAAGTTAGATCATTTTAAAAGTTCATATGGAATTGAGTTCTTACCAGATAATGAGGCTTTTGAAAGATTTGTAAACAATTCTATTATGCGCTTTCATCAGCCTGATGCGTTCAGTACCAGTAATGATTTATTTTTTAAGATTTGTGTTGGCGGACAAAACGATATGGGTATCGACGGTCTGGCTATTAAGGTTAACGGCATAATTATTAGCTCAAAACAGGACATAGATAATATCATTAAATCCCAAAAGAAAATACATATTGAATTTATTTTTATTCAATCAAAATACAAAGACAAAATTGATACTGGGGAGTATGGAAAGTTTATTGATGGTGTTGTTGATTTTTTGAGTGAAGAACATTATGAGCCTAGAAATGACAAAATAAATTTTTGGATTGAATTGAAGGAATATCTTTTTGATGATGAAGTTATGATTTATTGGGATACATCTCCCGATATACGAATGTATTATGTTTATATGGGTAAATGGAGCGAAAATGAACATATACTAGCAAAGTCCCAAAAGGCATGTCTTGATTTAGTTAAAACAAAAATATATAACGAACCGGTAATCAAGTATATTGATAGCTCATCTTTAAAAATTATGTGTGATGATATTGAAAATCAATTTTCAGTAGTTATACGTGTTATTGATAGTTTTGATCTAAATGAAGTAAATAACGTTGAGAATTCAATGATAATTCTATGTAGTGCGGAAGAGATTATTAATATGCTTCTTACTCAAGACGGAATAATGAGAAAAACTCTCTTTGTAGATAATGTACGTGATTACCAAGGAAATACAGATATAAACTCTGAAATTATGGATACCATTAAGAATTCGCCAGCAATATTTTCACTACTAAATAACGGAATAACAATTGTTTGCGACTCTCTTATGCCAGGAAACAGGAAAATAACTATGAAAAGCCCTCAAATTGTAAATGGATGCCAAACTTGTAATGTACTGTTTTTGGCATATAAAAATTTATTTGATCTTTCTAATGTTACAGTAGTTGTAAAAATAATTTCCACTCGTGATAATAATGTCACCAACTCAATAGTAAAAGGAACTAACAGACAAAATATTGTTTATGACGAAGCCTTTGAAATAACAAGGAATTTTCATAAAAATTTAGAAGAATTTTTTAATGTTATGCCAAGTAACAGTGAAGGAGAAAGGTATTATTATGAGCGCCGCTCTAAACAATATTTAGATAATCCGAAAATAAAAGCTACGCAAAAAGCTAATTTGAGGATTTTAATTCAATGTTTTGTAAGCATTTTTTTGGGTTCTCCACATGAAGGGCCTATTCATGAATCAACCTTGCTCGAAAAGTATAGAAATAGAATATTTATCGATGAACAATCATTTTTACCTTATTATTGTGCTGTAGCAATGTGTCTAGAACTTGATAAAATATTTAGGCAGAACATAACAAAGTATAGGTATTCTATTACATACAAGTATCAAATATTATTGCTTGCATCAGAAAAAATTACTGGTAAAGTTGTTCCAGATATTAATAGTAAAAGCATAGACGAATATTGTAATCGATTACTTGAAGTGATTTTAAATATAGAAAGTTTTACAAAGATAATTGATGAATGTATAAATGACTTTGAATTAATATGCAAAAAATGGATTTCGATTAAGGGAGATCGATATAGAAGTGCTATAAAGGATAATCAGGAATTTACTAAATTCATGACTGCAGTAAGCCGAGGAGGGAAGCCAGAAAACAATATAGACTTAAATATTACTGAAGAGAATTTAAGAGGTAAAGTTACAGTTGTAAAAAAAGACCGGAATAATTTCAATTATGGTTTTATTAGTAGACACCCTGAAGATGTATTTTTTCACGAGGATGATAATCCAAAAATACGTTTTAATGACATTGTTGGTAAAGACGTTGTCTACAGGTTAATTGATAATTCAAAATTTGGAACACCAAGAGGAAAAATAATTTATGTAGTTTCAACTGATGAATAACTTACATTGCCCAATTAGGGGCTATATTCTTGTTTTGAGAATAACAATGTTAAAATTGTATAGAAAACAAATTTGCCGAAGGAATGTTACTTTATTATGCAAATTACAAGTTCGAAGTTAAAATTAATCGAATATTAATATTATAAATGACAACTTTACCTGTGTATAATAAACATACACAATTGCATTATCATATAAAATAGAAAGGAACTTTCATATGAGTACTATTGTTTTATTTAAGGATGCATATTTAATTGATTACACTTCACATAGTATATTAAGAAAACCTATTACTGACGAATTTAATGATTATGTAACAGAATTAGTTAATGAGATCAGTAAAAATGTTAATTTGCAATATTTTCAAATTAGGGATATGTCCACTCAAGTAATAAGTCGGGTACTTGATTCCATAGATAGAGTAATTGCAAATAATGGATTGGAAATGATTTTAGAAAACATAAAAACAATTGCAAATCGACTACTTGAAAAAGAAATTCATAAGCAGGAACAAATTTCACAGATGGGAAGGAACATAAAGAAGGGAAGTTTACTTCAAGCAATAATCAAAAGGGATGATGAAGAAACTGGGGAGTATGAATACTTATACATGTTAACAAAGGTTGAGCATAATGCTTATATTGATGAAGAGAGCTTCAATCTAAAAAGAGGATTCCAGGTTGAAAAAGTAAGCCTTTGGAAATCATGTTTGATTCATGTTGTTCAAGATACAAGCAAAAATCTTCAGATAGGAGATATTAAGGTATTCTTAGATAATCCAGCTACATACTGGCATAATGATTTTTTGGAAGTTGATCCTATAAGGAAAGATGAATTTAATACTAAAACACTTTTTAGATCTGTAGAACATGTACTTCGCAAAAAAATATTTAGCCAAAGCAATCATGATTATTTTATGTTGAGAAATAATTTAATAGGATATATGAGAAGAACCCCCTATATAGATTATGGGATTTTGGTAGACACAGTATTTAAAAGCTATCCTTGTGAGGAGATAACGGAAGATGTAAAAAATACATTAATTACAACATTAGAAAAATTACCAGATAGTAATAAGTTTGATAGACAATTTAATTGTGTTAATACTGCTATAGGAGCAAAAATCATAAAGAAATCATTTAATTTAACAGATGACATAGAATTAATAATAAAGAATGCATTAAACAATGCAGAAAATATTATTACGGCTGGTGATGAAAGTGGTAGAAGGTATGTTAAGATATACACGAATGATGACGAGACCTATAGAACTTTTAAGTCAAGGCATTAGGAAATAATATTATTCTAGGGGGAATAAATTATGAGCATTTTGGATGACTTAATAGATACTTTTGCACCGAATTATTGTAACATTTTTGATAGCGTTACTGTAACAAGAGTCTCTTTGAAAGTAAATTATGTTGGGATTAATATAAATACAGTTTTTGAGTCAGTCAAAAAGTTTCCTGAAAGGGACAAAGTTGAAGTAAAGATTAAATTTACAGTTGACGAAGTAATTGTTATATCTAAAGAATCCAATATCCAAGAGTTATTAGAAAAAATAAATGATTTACATGAAGCTTTTCTTTATGAGGAAATTGATATAACAGTAGATATACAAAAACCTTATTCTGATCAAATCTCAATTTACAACATAAAAAAGTTCAACGAGTGGATATTGACCAAAAATTACCAAGAAATAATGCAAATATTTAGTAAAATATTTATCACGGGGGTAAATAGCTTTGTATTTATTTGCTATGACTTTGATGGGGTGTTTGCAACCAATACAATATTATTTCAAAACCCAAGTAGTGGAAACTTATACCATAACAATGAAATAAACAGGCAAGAGATAATTGAAAACAGCCGGAAAATATGTAATTTCTATAATCATAGCCAATACGATGTAATACCAGATGATTTTAATGTTATCCTATCAAATAACGCTGATGATAAAATTGTTAAGTTGTTTAATGAAATCAAAATTTTTCTTTCATTAATTTATATCTCAGATATTTCCGATTTGTACGAAGATAATATTAATATTACCTTAAAGGGTTATAAGACTGTCGACTATAAAATAAATTTGAGTACCTTTAATTATACAGATAATCAAAAAGTACTTTACGGAATATACAGATGGCTATACAATGGCGGGAATGTTTACGATAAATCTCAATTAGCCAGAAACATAATGACACTTCATTGTAAATATTCTTCAATATTAGAGTTGGACGAAAAAACATTTTCCTCCATTACTGCAAACTATGGATTATACTTAAAGGAAAATGTAAATAATTATCTCACAGTAAAAAAAGATATTACAACATTTGTTCAATCGAGCATTCAGGAAGTAACAAAGGCTATAAACAGCTTTACTAGTGATTTAAAAAAGAATTTTTTTGCTTTCTTTTCATATTTTGCAACCCTTATAGTATCTAGTAGCTTTGCAAAGTTAAAAGTTGAAGATATATTTACTTCTGAGGTAACTACGATAACATCATGTATATTAGTCGGCTCAATAGCTTTTTTGGCAATATCTCTATTTGAAGCTTTATCCAAGTATTTTATGATGGATAATAATATAGATAGCTTAAAGGATAGTTATAGCGATATTTTAGATCCTGTTGAGGTTCAAGTAATTATTGAAAAAGATAAATCGTTAACGCCCAACAAGAAACGATTTAAAACAAATTTATGGGTTATCTCAATTATATGGATATGTATGGTAATATCGGTTTTTTTCGCTTTAGATTATATTAGTGGCAACCAGAAATTACTTTTTACCATTAACTTTATTCAACAATGAGAAGAGTTTTACACATATTAGTTTTGGAAAATTTACTGACCTTTGGCAGCATTATTTATTTTCATATTCAATTTCAAACCATTCCTTGTAATAGTTTTCAGTCTCTTTGAACAAAATATCTAAGTGCTTATACAAGGTGGTCATAGGTTTCGGATCAACGCCATAAAATTTTAGGTATAATGTTGTTCTTAACGTTGTCAATGAAAGAATATCAGAGACAAACCTTGATCCATGTGCTAATTCAATTGATAATCTACGTTTTGTATCTCTATTTTGCCTATCCCATATCATTCCAATTCCATCACCGTCTTGATGTGTAAAATGACTCCCTAAGCTATAGCCGTAATACATGGATGCTAATTTATCAAACTCTTGGATGTCACTGTTAGCTAATACTTTAATCATTTCGCTGAAAGACCACTTTTGATTTAAGTGAGATATATATTTTTTGGGGTATTTGTCTCTTAATTTCTGTAATTCTTCATCGCTTAAAAGCAATTCTTTTACAGGTACGTATTTTGATGAATTGTCATCAAGTTTTGATATCATTTCTTGTGCCTTATAATGTCTAGTAATCAGTTTAGTTTCAGGAATAATAAACCAAAATTCATCACATTTTTCTTGTATTTCTTTTTTAGATCCATAACTTAGATAAAAAAGTTTAATAGTACCCTCAAGTATGGATCTATATATGATTTCTGTATCCCATAGCCTGTAATTTGCAATCAGTATCAAGGCACTTTCGCTAGATAGGTAACTACTTGAAAATAATTGAATGAAGACAAACTGGACATTATATGGAATGTCTGAATCTTTTTTGTATAATGGAGAACATACATTAAAGCATTCTCGCATTAACGAGTTAGCTCTACCTGAAAGATTGTATAATATATTATATGTATCAACTTCCATTTCCAAACCTCACTTATAATTTATATATAGTACTTTACTGAAATTGAAAGGTCTATAATCTGATAACTGATTTAACAAGAATACTAGTTATTAACTCTTTTTAATTACATTTAACTTAACCAATAAATATTCGTAAACAGCACTTACGGCTAAGAAAACAATACCGCCGAATGGAGGCCTATATTTTATCGTAATAGCAATAATGGCTACCAAAACAAACATAATTGAGTAAAATAGTTTTTTTCTATTTATTTTGTTAAACATTATATACTCCAATGCGAACATAAAAATAATTATAAGTAAAGTTCCGCCCAATAAATAGAACATGTAAAAAATCTGGCCTACTGTGTTGAGTCTTTCAAAAGAAATAAATAAAGCAATCATAAGTATTGTTGCCAATAAAAAGATAAAAGTGTATATAATAGGCCACAAGAATGATCTCAAGGGACTTTTTTTGATAAAGTTGGCTATATTGTCATGAACAGAATCACTTTTTACCCAATATGATAGTTCATTATTTTGTTGCGATTTATGAAAATTCATTTCATTTTCTATATTTACTTTTAGTTCTGCGAGCACTTCTCCATTTCTACCCTTTTCCAACTTCAGATATGTTTCATAAACTGTTTTAGAACACATTGAAGGCAGTTGTTCCAACTGCTGAGACATTTCATTGTAGTCAATTTCACTATTTTGATATTTGCAAATGCTCCTAAATACTTTAGTGTATATAGTCAGATTCTTTTCACATCTAATCAGTTCATCCGATATTCTTTTCTGGTGTGTACTGCGAATCTCTTTGAACAGCCATATTGTCACGAAGATAAAGACAGCTATAATAAGGGAATCTGTCGGCGGCTCTTTGAGCATTCTTATAATTGAAGGAATATCCATATGTATTTTGTCCTCCCGTTACTTACTTCTTTTTAATATTTTGCCATTCTTAAAATCGTACCTGAATTTCCGTAAGCCAGAATAGGATTTCTTACCTTGAATTACTTTTGTATAATTATTTGCTACTTCCAGATTAATAATATCGTGTGTTAGCTGAACGGCTTTTGACTTAGAGCCTGCCTTTGATATTATTACTTGTTTATTTTTGAAAAACTCCATTTTTGTACCTTCTTTATAAATGCTGCTGGCTATGGTTTTACTACCATCACGGATTTCAATGTATGTACCCTTGCTACCGGGATGTTTCCCAACAACAAAAGACAAGACCAGATTTTTTGCTGAAGGGGTAGTAGCTGAATTCTTTGTTGATGCCTGGGACGAAGAGTGATTTTCTGTAGTTGGAGATGATGACCTGTCAAATATATGGCGTTCTTTTAAATCGTTTATACCTGCATAGACAAGTGCAATTAAAAGAATTATACCCAGTAATCGCACATATGACTGGTATAATCTGAATATCCTTGTTCTTTTAACACTAACTAAAAGAGAACGCATCACATCTCCAAATGTCACAGAATCATATTTTTTTCTGTTTGCTCCACTAAATGCCTTTTTTCGGAAGGCTGGCTTTTTATATGACGGTGGCTGTATATAAGTATTTGGATTTTGAGATATATAATTTGCAGTTTGCTTATTGGGGGTGTTTGTCTGAGATAAGCCTGCGATTTCTTTAATTACGTCAATTATTTTTACAATATCTTTAAGTTCATTTGTATATGATATTCTCATGAGCCTGAAGCCTGTCAGATTACACAGATAGTTTTTGAGCTCGTCCCGTCGTTCGGTATCTTCCTCATCATGATAGGGACCGTCATACTCAATTGCCAAAAGAGGTCTGTTACTTGACATAGAGCATATTACAAAATCAAAATGTGCCATTAGGTAATATGTAAAAATTTCACCTTCCACATACTGGGGAAGAGTAAAAACATCCTTTACGGGTGTTTTGCCTCTGAGCTTGAGCTCGTTGCTATAGGGTTCTAAATATGTTTCTATAAGTCTTTCAACATTTGCTTCTGAAGTATTCATTACAGGCTTTAAATTTTCATTTATCATTAGCTCACCATTATAAGAATTTTTTAATTAACTTTCGAGATATTTTGTTAATCTATTAACATGTGTCCAACTTGGACACACGTTATGATACTGAATTTTAATAGTCTGTTGTTAATATTTTCAAATTCTTTATACCAGGATAACTATCAACATAAGACTCAGAACCATTAACAGTGATTTTAATTTTTATCTGTAGAGCACCAGTTACGTTGATATTGACTGGAAGCAAATCCATTCCTTTTTTCAGTACACCAGTCGAATACAGGAGTTTATCGTTTTCATCATAAAATGATAATTGCATTTCTGGTTTGTCGCTACCCCATTGGCTAAGGTGTCCTACGCTACCTGACAATGTTTTTGCAAGACCGTTTAGAGCGTAAACTATAGTATATGTACCATCTTGCTCAATTGGGTTATAATAGATATTGGTAGATGGAACTTTGTCATCTGTTGTTTCAACTTTAATAAGTTCACCGGAATCAGCACTTATGTATGGTTTTTTTGCTAAATCAATCTCTCTGTATTCTTTTACTGCTGAACCGGTATTACTGATGTATACTTTATTATTTTTAAAGGTATACTTTTTGTTTAGAGTTCCAGCGATTGCCTTCGCAGGAACATATACTTCTCCATTATAAATAAATGGTTCTGGGGAGACTTTCTTTTCAACATTGTCAACTACTACTTTAATTCCCTGATAAATTACATCGATTTTTCTTTTGGTAGATGCACCAGATGTTATTAATGGAATTGATGAAATGATAACAATGCCTGCTAAAATTTGAATTAACATTCTTTTTTTCATAAATTTTCCTTCCTAGTGTATTTTTTAACGTGTGTTCAATTTGAACACACGCTATTTCCTATACATATCAATATAAACTAAATTATTTTTTTGTTGCTTTCACTTCCTGATGAAGAGGATTGGTCTTGGCTGGTTCTTAAAATTCCCTTAATTTCGCCTCTGATTTCTGCTTTGAATTCAAAAGATAATTTCCTATAAGAATTTAATAATTGTTTTTCATCGTCGGATAAACCTTCAATTTTTGTTGTGCTTATTAATAAATCTTTATATTCATCATAGTTCATGATATCTGAACGCCCAAGTAAATAATCGGTTGAAACATTAAAATAATCTGCTAACTTTGATAGAATATTAATATCTGGCAGACTTTTATTTCTTTCATAAGAACTATAGGTTTGCCTTTTAATATTTAATAACTGAGCAATTTGATCTTGAGTTATTTTTTTTTCTTCTCTTATAGTTTTTAGAATATCTCCAACCATTATTTACCTCCCTTTTTATCCATTATAGCAAGTTATTTTTGCACATCATTAAAAAGCAAATAATTATTGCAATTTAATTGACAAAGCAATTTAAATTTGCTAATATATACCATATAAGGCAAATATAAATTGCTCTGACGAGGTGAATGACTTGAGAAATTGGTTAAGAAAAATTCGTGATGAGTTAAATTTAACTCAAGCAGAGGTAGCGAAAAGGGTAGGAGTCACTCGACAATTTATAGGTATGATTGAATCAGGAGCTGCTACTCCTCATCCTGAAACTGCAAAAATAATAGCCACTTCTTTAGATTTGGAGAAGTATGGCTTCGATTGGACAAAGTTTTATTCTCTTACTGATCAAAAAGAAGGTAAAGAATTGGATTGTATACCGGAAGCCGACAAAAGTAAGTAAAAGTGTTTTGACTAAAAGTGAAGGGAGGTGGGCTATGCAGCTTTATACTACCGCACATGTCATTCAGGTTTTCATTCTTGGTTTTATAGGTGGCTTCTTCATAGGAGGCTTGCTGGTATCCAGAATCAAGTTTAAAAAGGTTATTGATAAAAGAATTGTTTAAGACACATACAACGAAAAATACCCAGTGTCGCAACCACTGAGTATCCGATAGTTTCTAGAAAAAACTATAAAGTTGTTTAGGTGCCGATCAAAGCAACCTCTATATTTTTCATTATAGGGCGTTTTCCTCTAAATTGCAATAGCAGTTTATGAAAATGAAAAAGGCGACAACCAACACACTGTTCACATACGTTGTGCTGCCGCCCACCCTATGATCCTTGACAACATAAATATGCTATCAAATATATTGTATAGGTGCTGAAAGTGTCAGTCAATACAAATGGAAATATTCGGTAGCATATGGAGCTGGTTCTACAGCCGTTAAATCTGTGTTTTAGTGTAGAGAGTATTGCATAGATGTTCTTTTATTTACCGTATCAGCGATGCACACTAAATTAATCCGGTAATATACCGGGAATGGATTCCAGCTGAAAATACCGGAGGGAGCCAAGAGGTTAAACCCCTGCGAGGAACTTGAAAATTAAAGTTTGAACCGGCAAGGTTTTATTGAGATAAAACTAATTATTTTTTGCAATAGATCATGTACTGGAGTTGTTTGTTTTGGAATTCCAGTGCATGGATGTGCTGCACAAAAGACTATTTTTAGAAAGGAAGGTTTAAATATGAATAGTAATTATCTCAATGCGTCGGAACGATTGGAACGTGCAAAGACTGATATTAAAAGCTTATGGGAAGAAGGACAGAACGATAATAAAGGCTTTGAGAACAAACAGGCATACCGAATACTTGAGAATATTATTGAAAATATGGACACAGCAATATATAAGCTAAAAAGATATTCCATGGAAGCTATTGAGGGTGAACTACTGGAAGATTCATATCTGGATAAGTTTGAATTGATAAGAAATGATAACGGAAAAGGAATTGGTTATTCCTTTAGTTGTGGAGACTATTTAGAGGTTTTCGACAATGAAAGCCGGGAATGGTATGCAGGAAGAGTGGAGCATACCACCAGGAACGGCGTTACCGGGTACTACTTTTATTGCAATGAGCTGGGGCATCCTTTTTTATACGGTGGATTGAGGGCAAGGGTTCGCAGGGATGAATAAATTCAGCAGGATTGACTGGAGGTGCAGGGAAGTGAAATATTCGGAAATCCGATACAGGTGGGAACAGTCATTTTTATATGGCAGGTTCCTATTTTATTATCAGCTGGTGTTTTTGGGCTGGTATTCAGTTTGGGGGTACATAAGACTCATAAATGATCTGGGTATATCACACACAATCAAAATGTTTCTGGTTCTATTTAGTATTACTGAGATTATGGGATTTGTTATCTTAAGTTTAATGGCAGATAGCCTTTCGGATTTACTAAATGCATTAAAACACATTCCCTCTGATTTTATTTTAGCAATAGTATATTTAGGGTATTTTGTTTATCCTGCATATTATGAAAATACAAATATATATGTGTATTTAGCTCCGTTACTATGCACTCTTTACTTGATTGTAACAAAAAAGCTGAGAGTTAAAGCACAGCAAAGGATTTTTAAAAAGTGAGGTTATGAAAATGGGTAGAATAATTGCGATTGCAAATCAAAAGGGTGGAGTTGGAAAGACTACAACGGCATCCAATCTGGCAGACGGATTAGTACAGAAGGGTAAAAAGGTTCTGAAGGTGGACATGGATCCTCAGGGCAATCTGACCATGAGCTCCGGAATAGAAACGGAGATTAATGACCGACAAGACGGCTTGATTACCCTTTCGGAAGTAATGTTAGAAAAAATGAATAATGACAGGATTCCGGAGAAGCAGGAATTTATAATTAAGACTGGGCAGGCAGATTTAATACCTGCAGACATGTCTTTGTCCGGAGTTGAACTTGCTCTGGTTAATACTATGTCCCGTGAATATGTTCTCAAGGAAATCTTGGAGAGTATCAGGAATTTATATGACTATATTCTGGTTGATTGTTGCCCAAGCCTTGGAATGCTGACAGTTAATAGCTTGACCGCTGCTGATAGTGTAATAATACCTGTTCAGGCGGAATTCTTGAGCTTGAAGGGGTTGGAGTTACTTGTCCAGACCATTTCCAGAATCAAAAGGCAGATTAACAAAGCCCTTGAAATTGAAGGAATCCTTATTACTATGTTCAACAGGCAGACAATTTTATCCCGACAGATAAAGGAGATACTTGAGAACAACTATGGTTGTAATATCAGGATTTTTCAAACGCTGATACCCAAGTCAATTAAGGTTGCAGAAGCACCCATTGAAGGTATGAGTGTCCTTCAGTATTCTCCCAATAATATAGTGGCCCATGCATACAGAGGGCTGACGGAGGAGATATTGAATGTCTAGGTTTGATTTAGCTTCCAAGGTAAACGCAAACAAAGGATTAAATGATTTGCTTGGTGTAAATCCTGAGTCTGAAATCCAGTTTCTGGTCCCTACTACTTTAAATGACTTTCCTGAACATCCTTTCAAGCCCCACAGGGGGGACAAATTTAAAAAGCTGGTTGAAAGTATCAGGCTGCTTGGCATTATTAGCCCCCTGATTATCAGAAAAGAGGGGTTGCAGACACTATCAGGTCATAATAGAAGGAATGGAGCCATTGAAGCTGGATTGAACAAAGTGCCATGTATTGTAAGGGATATTGATTACGACACTGCTTCTATAATTGTCGTAGACAGCAATTTTCAGCAAAGGGATGATCTGTTGATAAGTGAAAAGGCCTATGGATATAAAATGAAGCTGGAGGCCATGCAGCGTAAAGGTAAGCATGACGATTCCATAGGATTGAAGAGCAGAGATATTGTTGGCCGGGAATATGGCGATTCAGGCTCACAGGTTCAAAGATACTTAAGAATGACATACCTTACAGACACTCTTTTAAATATGGTAGATGAAAACAAAATAGCATTTAATATTGCTGTTGAAATCAGTTATTTAAATAAGGTTGAACAAGAGCTGCTTGCCTCATTTCTGAATGATAATGACATAAATATAAAGATGTCACAGGCAGCAGAAATGAAGTATTATAGCAAAAATAAAAAGCTTGATCTTGTTCAGATAAAAAACATACTTGTTTCAGCTCCAACTAGCAAGACTACATATTTTAAGCTGCCGGCTAATAATTTTTCGAAATATTTTGAGAAGGATGCAAATGAAAAACAGGTACTGGATGTTATAGAAAAGGCTTTGAAGCAGTATTTTGAGAAGTGAAATGCATTACAACATTTTTTAACATTAGCAGTGGGGTTTCGAACATGTTACAACATGGTTTGCGGATATAGTTATAAATGTTAAGGATATTTATGGATGCTTATTTTATGTCTCGAAGAATTGCAGGTATCATTATAATAGTTATAGTATTTGCAATGATTTTGTTTCCGTATATAATGAGTAAACAAATGGAATAGTATTACATAAATCCTTTGTTGAAAATAAATAAGTTAATGAATTACTACCGCAGTCTGACTGCGGTTTTTTTGTTCGCAAATTTGGTGGCAAGGACGACTTGAGTCGTACAAGTAATATGCTTAAAAGGGAATGAAGCCTAAAGGCTTACTGACTAGATGACAATGAATGGAGCTGAATAATTTGGAATGGGAAAGTGAACATGATTTGCAATTAGACCTTGCCGATTATCTTAGGAAGTGTGGGTTTATGACTTTTACAGAGGTAGCAGTACCGGGGTGTGAGAATGGTCGTGTTGATGTTGTCGCTATAAAGCCGCATATGTATGCATCTAAGGATTTAAGGGCATATGAAGTTAAACTCACCAAACAATCATTCTATGCAGATGTAAGTAAAAACAAATGGTATAAGTATAGAGGGGTATTCCATAGAGTTTATTTCGCAATCCCTGAAGGATTACTGAGAAAGTCGGATATTCCTGATGAAGCAGGTCTGATTGTAAGAAATGATAACGGCTGGCACGTTGTAAAAGCACCTAAATTCCATAACCCTGAAGAACTGAATATAAATTCGGTTCTTGCCCTGTTATATCACGGCT
The DNA here is from genome assembly GCF_029318685.1 of Ruminiclostridium papyrosolvens DSM 2782. Classification (NCBI taxonomy): domain Bacteria; kingdom Bacillati; phylum Bacillota; class Clostridia; order Eubacteriales; family Oscillospiraceae; genus Ruminiclostridium; species Ruminiclostridium papyrosolvens. The sequence continues at coordinate 3,283,345 of NZ_CP119677.1, read as the reverse complement.
ATGAGGAAAACAAAGTTATGAGAAGGCTTAAAGACAGAATTTCAGCTGAAGAAAATCTATCTTTAAGTAAAAAAGCTCATAGTATTGGTCATGAAATAGCAAGAAGATTGGACAGCACCAAGGAATCTCAAATTGAAAAATGGTGCATGGAACTATGGGACTTATTTGGAAAATTTGGATTTGAAGTGCCTGAGAAGATAGTAACTTGTGACCGTTTTAGTAGCGAAAGGGTACACTTACCAAGTATTTATGAAATTGAAAATTTATTAAGTGGAACGAAAAATCTTATGCACGATCTGGCAGCGATAAAAGCCATAGGCAAATATCTTGAAAATCTACAATATCCAGAAGAATCTGAAAACGATACAAGTTGGTATAGCCGTAAAAATAACAGGACAAAAGCATTGGAGCTTATAGGCTAATGCTTCGTAAATAAGTCTATAACGAATGGGAGGTGAGTAAAAAGTGAAAAAAATAAACACATTTTGTGAGGATGGGACTATTTATTTTCATGCGACAAATATTGAAGAGTTCCAGAAATTAATTGAAGATGCAAAAAAACAAGCCCAACAATTGAATGAGACAATTGATAGGCTTCAGAATTTCAAATTTACTTTTACATTTGAACAGAAAATTACATAGTTATTTTATTTGCTCAATTTTTTCGGCTTCCTCAGTTTCAAGGATCATGGAAATCCAATGAACTGTAAGACGAATTAGGCGCTTTAAATCGGTTATATCTTTGTCAGTATATTTTTGAATGTAGTGTGTTTGATCATTACCGAGCCATACAGCTCTTGATGCAGCAGTTTTAAGTTGAGTGTTATCTATGAAGTTATTAATACAATTACCAAGTACAGTGTTTTTAATGGATTCCTCTTTCTCCGGGTACATTTTAATTAAAAAATCCTTGATAAGGAATTCAAGAGCTTTTCGATAGCCTATACCAGAAATTTCGGACAAACTATATGATTCCGCAGCTAATGCCTGATTATAAATTGATATAAAATTAGGGAATGAATCACTAATTATTGGTTCAAATCTTTCAGTAACAAAATTAATAGGGGCAACTCGCATTAGAACTGTTTTAGGGTAATGATATCCAGTCTTATAGATTAAATCAACACTATACTGACACATAAATGAATTGTAACATGCTTTACATAAGTAATTAACGGATAAGTACAATTTTTTATTTTCATCGAAATAGGATGTTCTGCTAAGCAAATGAGGTTTAATTGCATGTTTACACATTGGACATTCTGATAATTCATTAATAACAATTGTGCTATCATTTCCTGAAACTGATGTTGATATTGTTATATTCAAGTTTATCACCTCCTTTAAGGGAGATTATACCATAAGAAATTGAGGAAAGATTATGAAAATTTGCATTGGGAATAGCACGAATATTAGAAAGTGCAAGGCATGTAAAAAGCTCACAGGAGATTACATCAGGAAAGATGGTAAAGAAATTCCATGTCATTTTACTTGTTATTCTAAAATAAAAAATAAATCGTAATTTGAATAAATACGACCTGAAAGGAAGATGTGTATGACGGGAAAAACCCACTACCGGCTTGGCATTATGTATTATCTGGTTTTCTCCATCCTTCCGTTTATGGCTTCCATTCCTATAATCAAGGGAAACAGTAAAATTTCACTGGCTGCTGTCGGAGCTGCTGCTCTGGGGGCTCTGATAGTTGATTCGGATACAGAAAGAAGTATGATTAATCAATCAAACCCGGTAACCATTGGAGCTGCAAAAATAACCTCCACCCTTGAAAGAATTTTGAACAGATTACTGAGATTTATAATTGGTTTCTCGTCAGGGTATCTAATTTTGCATAATATACCGTGGATTATACAGAAGTTTGGAGCAAGGGATCAAGTTTACTTTATTTCTTACGTCATAGCGTTTAGCTGTATTTTTGCAGGAATAGCAAGTGAAAGATTTATTAAAAGGCTTCCTGTGATTGCAATAATTTATAATACATGTTCAACTACTATCAATGTTTTATTATCAGTATTAAAAAGGTTTATAGTTCTTATAATATATTTTACATTCGGAATAGCATTAGCGATATATAATCTTCAGAACGGCAATCATATAATGCTTTACATATTTGCCATAGTGATTTTGGGAACAGCAGTACTTCCACACCGCACATTTCTCCATTCTATAGAAGGCTTTATTCTGTACTCGATCATTGCAGTATACATATCACACATCTTTGCAGCTCCGCAACATGGCACTGCTTTTATAGTAGGCTATTTCAGTCATATTTACCTGGCGGATGTTCTGACAAATACCGGAGTTCCTGTGTCAGTGATTCCAACCATACTCAGAAAGCTTGGGGTTCATGAAAGGCTCATGAAATTTTCCTTCTACAGAATCATTTGCAAGGTTTTGGATGCCAGATTGTGTATTTCAGTTATGAGCACCGGCACAGCTTCCGGCAATGTTTTTGAATATATTTACTGCTCACTGCTGTTTATTCTGACGGTGATCCTTATTATAAATCAGCACGGCATATTGGTCTTTTCGCTTGTTTAGTAGAGGTATTCCGGAGGTTATTTCGGTGGTAACCGTAGTTAAATACACTCTGGTCTGATTTACCACCTGTGTCTGTTACAGGTATACAAGCGAAATATATCGCTTTTATCAATTTTTTTGCTGTTTTGGTTACCACAGATGGAATAAGAGAATAGAGGTAGGATTGAAGTGGTAACTTCAATCCTACCTCTATTCTCGAGGAGGAGATAAATAAATGGCGCAAAAGCTTATTTATTTATCTCCGGACAATCGGTCATCGTCAAAGACGCTGACCTCAAGACCGGGATGCGGATGCATCACGGTTCGGACATGCCGACAGGCATGGGCGACATGATGGAGCTGGGCCGGACTTTCCGGAGGGGGAGAAGGGGAGGAATTCTCTAAAAATTGGCTCATGAGAAAAGATGAGTACTAGTAAAAATAAAGGAGGTGTTTTGATGAGTACGACTATTTGCAAAGATGATTTAATTAAGCTTGGTTATAAAAATTATCAAGCAGTATCACTAATCAGACAAGCAAAAGCAATCATGGTTCAGAAAGGTTGTCCTTATTACAACAACAGAAGACTTGGCAGAGTTCCGAGAGATGTAGTCGAATCCATTTTAGGCGTTTCTCTCACATCAGAAGTGGGTAATTTCTAATGGAAAATAAAACACAACAAACAACAAAATATCCTGGTGTATACGTTGATGATAAGGGCAACTATTTTTATCAATCAGAATTTGGAATTGATAGGATCACAGGAAAACGAATACGAAAAAAAGGAAGAAAAGACGCTAATGGCAAGCCTTTTTCTTCTGCATTCGAAGCTAACAAAGAGTTAACTCGATTAAAACGAGAATATCATAAGGTCAATAGTTATGGAAACTACAAAATGACTTATGAGCAATTTATGAGAACCGTGTATATGCCTTACTATCAGACTGATGTTGAAGGAAGTACATTTGCTTCTCGTGAATTTGCATTTGAAATTTTACTTGATAGATTTGGCTCTATTCCCCTTCGGTCTATTTCAGTTGAGAACGTACAAAACTTTCGTACATGGTTATTATCAAGCCAAAAAAATGGTGGAACTGGATATTCCCAATCCTATGCCAGTCTAATTTTTGGAGTCTTTCGAAAGAGCTTAGATAAGGCAGTTGAAATGCAATATCTGGAATACAACATTTCGAAAAAGGTTAAAGCAATATCAAAAGGAAAGGCTGTTATCCCATATTGGACGAAACAGGAATTTGAAAAAGTAATTAGTCAAATTTATATAGGCGATTTCTATGAGCATTTGAATTTTGTAATGCTATGGATGTATTATATGACAGGGATTCGAGTAAATGAAGGTACCGCTTTGTACTGGAATGATGTTGACCTAAGTAAAAAACGGTTACGAGTCCATCATATGCTAATTATTAAAACGCGAAATAACTGGAAAAGAAATTCGTATACTAAAACTGAAGATGGGAAAAGAATAATTGCCCTTGATGATGACACTATTAACATTTTAAAAGAATGGCGTAGCCGACAATCAGAAATAGGCCTAGGTAACGAAAATGACTATATTTTTAGTTATGATGGGTTGCCAATGATTAAATCAACAATAGCTCGGATCATTAGCCGATATGCAAAATTGGCAAATGTGAAGAAAATCCAAGCAAAAGGATTACGTCATTCTCATGCTTCATATCTAATCAACGAGTTTAATGTTTCAGTTCTTGTTTTATCGCAACGTATGGGGCATTCAAGTCCTGAAATAACTTTAAAGCACTATGCTCATATGTGGAGTGGAGCTGATACTGCTATTGCTGAGTTAATGACCGGAAATGTAGAAATTAAAACTGCAGACCAATCAAAAATCAAGTTTAACGGGAATCAATCATTGAAAAAATAGTGTACTATCTTTACTCTTCTCTATTGTTCGTCTTAACAGGAATATGTATAATTGTATTATATTGGTGTTGGCTGTTAAGAAGTAGTTCGTAAAAGCAATAATTATATTAATGCAGGGTTTTTAAGATTATTTGTAATGATTGGAGATATACAAATGATTTCAGAGGTGAATAATAAATTAATAGAAATACTAAAGGCAATATCAAAACTAAAAGCGGAACAAGTTGCTCTTTTTTCGATAATTGTTTCATTTTTAATATATTTAATGGGAAAAAGAAATGAGCTTCATTTGAAAAAGTATGAAGCAAAAAAGCAACAATACATAAAATTCATTGAACTTTTAGAAAATGTATTCTCTCAAATGAATAAGAAGCAATTTAAAAATGCTGAAGAAATGAAGAAATCATTTTTTGATGTAGGATCTTCTCTGTTATTGTATGGTTCCAAAAAATTGTATAAACAATATGTTTTTTTTAGAGAATTTTCATCTAATCCGTTGGTAGAAAAATGTAAATACTATGATGAAGGTTTATCGCTATATTTAATGGCTGAAATGCTAAGAACTATACGAAAGGAAGTTGGATTAAACTTTTTAGATAGTGTTTCACAAGTTGAGGCTTTAGCTTTTTTTGTTAATGATGTTGCTTTTAACCCATGCTCTAAAATAAAAATTTCTAATTCTAAGTTTAGTCTTAAAATGATTAAAATTGAACTGTTCTTTATAGAAAGACTTCAGTTAGTTTATACAAAAAGATTATTCTATAATTATGCGATGCCTATTTTGGGAACATTTAATCTAATAATAAAGTATTTTATTTTAATGCCATTAATAAAGTTATTGATTTTTTTATTCCCTAATATTAAGGAAAAGATAAGTAAAAGTCAGCCTAAGAAAGAAGCAACTTGAAAGAGAAGGATATGGAAAATAACCATGCCTTCATATAACAACACACTATTCTAGATACTCCCCAATTTGATATAATACCCACCATAGACCCCACCAAATGAAGATGCTTTATATGAAACACCAGTATTTAAGGGGCTTGCAAAGCTTTGCTACGATTGAGTGGGAATAAACGCCGAGCGCTGCCCAAAGGCAGAAGAAGCGAAGGCGTTTATTGCGCAGCGCAAGGAGCAATGCGACCTTAAGGGGAGCAGAGCGACTATGCAGCAAGCCGGGTACCTTTAGGTATGCCGAGCGCTGCCTGTTAGAATATAAGTATAATTTTTCCAAAACATAATGAAAAGTGTGTATGATGGTAACTAAAATTTAGGACATCGTACACACTTTTTTGACATTGATAAGAACAATTATGGAAGCAAACATTCCAATGTGACAGACACGGGTGAGCGTAAAATTACACAGAGAGGTTTTCTGATGATTATAAATGTGGAAAATAAGGCTCATTAAATAAACTGGGAATTGTTGATAAAATAGATGATGCAGAATTTTATAACTAAATAGAGAATTTTTAAAAGGTGATAGAAATATTTATTAAGTATTAAAGCTAAAACAAAGTGTTACCTTGACTAAGCTATGGAGGTTTACATGAGCATTTTCCCAGCATATGAAACAGAACGTCTAATTCTTAGAGAGTTTGAATTGAAAGATATAGATGCCATACATACTTACTTATCTGACCCAGCTGTATCAAACTATATGATGCAGGATGCTACTACAAAAGAGCAAAGTCTAAATTATGTTCACCGATTTCTGGAATTTCAAAAAGAAGAACCAAGAAAAATTCTTCGATTTGCAATAATATTAATATCAAACAATAGGCTTATAGGCGAATGTGGTCTTAACTATTTTACTTTCCTCATCACCATTCACATGTGAATATAAGTTAAAGCATAAAAATTTAAAGTAGCACTTTAAATTTTTATATTGAATATGGTTTCTAAAAGTAGTATTATAAGGTTAAATTCAAATATATGAATTTAACCTTATTAATACGTGGAGGCTATATTATGAATGTGAATATGAAAGTATTACAAAAAAAGATTAAGGTGGATAACATAATTTTGTGGGGGTTTTGCATTCTTTGTGGGTTAGTGATATTATTTCACATTAATCAGATAAATCAATATTCTCGAATGAACAATTCGTCTTTTGAAGTGAAACTGGGGCCTACAGACACTAAAAATAATACGTATAACTATTATTTATATATTGATGGTAAACAATATTATCCCGTTGATTACAATGACTATGGCAGACTCGATGAAAACGGAAAAACTAATGTAAAAGCAAATATAATTTTGGATCATTTGAATGGGATTGTGAAGAGTATTTTAATTGAAATTATATTTATTTTCTTATATGGTATGCTTAGCGAAGTAAGAAATGGAATAACTCCATTTTCCATGAGGAATGTTTTCAGATTAAGAATTATAGCAGTATTAAGTTTTTTTGTGGCATTGTTACCTGTAGCAGTAAACATAATTTTTTCCATTATTGTGTTTCAGTTCGTGGCCTTTGAGTTTTCATCTTTGAATTTTTATATTATTTCTATTGGTGTAGTATTTGGGATCATATCTGAAATTTTTAAATATGGTTATGTTTTACAAGAAGATATGGACCAAATAGCGTAGTTTGTTGAAACTTACAGAATGGAGGATTTATGTCAATTATCATAAGGTTGGATCGTATAATGGCTGATAGAAAAATATCTTTAAATGAATTAGCTTCATTAGTAGAAATGACAAATGTAAATCTTTCAAATTTAAAAACCGGTAAAATGAAAGGTATTCGGTTTGAGACAATGAATGCCATATGTAGAGCGCTGCATTGTCAGCCGGCTGATTTATTTGAATATATTGATGATGAGTGAGATTACTTTATATTAGAAAGGAATGTCTGTAATGTATTCTATTACCAAACAAGATATGCATAAAATTGCTCCAATCTTTAATGGTTGGAACAAAACAATGATATGGTCGTGTTTACAAGGCTATATGGGAAACGCTTGGGCTGATGATATTCAAAATCCAAAATCTGCTCAGATTATAATAGGTGATTTTTATTTTTTTGCCGGAGTCCCCAATTTAGAATTGGTAAAAAACATACCTGATAATTATACTTCACCGTGTATTTTAATGATTCCCGGAAGTGACGAATGGGAAATCCTAATTGAGGAGGAGTATAAAGACAATTGTAACAAATTTATGCGGTACTCCTTTAAAAAAGAACTTGATGTATTCGATGCACAAAAATTAAAGACTTACGTTAGTAGTCTTCCAGAGGAATATATTATTCAAAAGATAGATGAGGAACACTTTAATAATATTAGGATGGAACAATGGTCAAAGGACTTATGTTCTCAGTTTTCCAGTTATAGGCACTATGAAAGATTAGGGCAAGGTTTTGTTGTAACACATAATTCAAATATAGTATGTGGTGCATCCTCTTATACGGTATATGATAAGGGAATAGAAATTGAAATAGATACAAAAGAGGAATATCGTAGGAAGGGACTTGCTCTTGCGTGTGCTTCAAAACTAATTCTTGAATGCTTAAACAATGGCATTTATCCGAGCTGGGATTCTGCCAATAGGGCATCAGCAGAATTGGCTGCAAAATTAGGATATCACTTTGAAAGTGAATATGTTACATATTGTGTGACAAATTCCAAACATTAAAATATTTAATCCGTTACGGGGGGCTAAAAAAATACGCGAACTACGATAAAGCCTAGTTCGCATATCTTTTTACTTGCAATGTCATTTACCATGGATTTGTATTTTATCACCTTGAACCCAAATTGCACCATCATTGCTGATTGGGATTAAATTCAGCGTAGCTTCATAGCTATCTATTATACTTTGAGCTGCTTTTTCGAATGGTACACTATTATAATGAGGTACTGTGTAGAAATCCACTAAGCCCAAAGCACTATAATTTTTCAAATGGGGAGCTTCTTCCACGCTGTCCATTTTTTGAGCGTATTCAATATCAGCTGACGCAACAATGGCGCCGGCTGATTCGCCAATGTAAAGCTTACCGGAATTTACTTCTTCTACAATTATTTTATCTGCCCCAGTGCGTTTTAATTCTTGCAATAGGAAAAATGTATTTCCTCCTGTTACATAGATAAAGTCATTGTTCCTTAACTTGTTTTCTATTTCATCGCTGGTGGCAGTAGATATTTCAAGATTATCTACAATAAGCCCTAAATCTTCAAGTATTTTCATAGCTGAATGAACATAAGATGTAACTTTTTCCACTACACTTGCAGTAGGGATAAAAGTAACTGTTTTACCTTTTAAATCACCATGAACGCTTTCAAATATGTTTACCACATCACTAAAAGAGGATGCTAAAAATAGTTTTTTCATAGTATTGGTTTCTCCTTTTCATTTAAGTTAGATTTATTATATTATAAAAAGGTGCTATATCATAATACTTTTAGTACTTATAAGTAAATTAGAACGTATAAAGATACAACATTTCAAAATATTCCATAAATTAATGTCTCCATTACGTTTAAATAATAGGAGGTGAAATTATTATTGAAAAAATTAGAGCAGAGTATTTTAAAAATTGCAAATGGTGATTATGAATGCTTTAAATTTTTATATGATGAACTTAATGAGGCTGTTTATACTCTGTCTTATATAATTTTGAAAGATAGGTATCTTGCTGAAGATGTATCCCAGGAAGTGTTTTGTAAAGTAATGGCAAATGCTGCTTCATATAAAAAAGGGACTAGTCCTAAAGCATGGGTGTTGCAGATAGCCAGAAATGCTTCTATAGATATACTTAGAAAGAAAAAGGAGATTGTTACAAGTTTTGATTCTGAGTCAGGCTACGAAAATATCATTTCTGATATTAAGCAAAAAACAGATTTTGAAAATAAATTAATAGTATTTGAAGCACTTAAACAGTTAGATTTTGAGCAACAGCAAATTGTAGTAATGCACGTTATAGCAGGATTGAAGTTTAAAGAAATAAGTAATATACTAGAACGTCCCATGGGCACTGTTACTTGGAAATACCGAACCGCAATAAAGAATATGTATGATTTGCTGAAATAGAAACAACGAAAGGAGCTTAATTTTATGTTTTATTTAAAAGAAAGAAAAATTAAAAAAGCCTTGTTAACAGAAGCTAAGCGAATTACACCTGGGATTTGGGATAAAATTTCTGTAGTGCCTGATAAAAATAAATTTACGAGAAAGAAATTACGGTACGTTCCTGTTGCAGTTACTCTGTGTATTGTTTTTATTTTAACAGTTTCTGTTACGGCATTTGCGGGGGTAAACTATGATATTCGTGATTACATTGTTAAAATTTTTGGTAGCAATCCAGGCCCGGTTAATGGCAACTTTGTAAATAAGTCTACTGAACAAGAAGGTATACAGCTGACTGTAAATGCAGCATTAGTAGAAAATAATGGTATATTATTGTTTTATAAACTAACAGATAAAGCAAATCATATATTCAAAAATAAAGTAACATTTAATGAGTGTTATCTGGAGATTGATGGGGTAAGGAATTTTGTTCGCAGTTCCGGCGAGATTTACAATGGGAAGCAAAATTGTGTTATTTTTAGGTTTGATTCAAATAAAGAAATAATGAAAGATAAAAATTCTAAATTTAAGTTTGTCATTGAAAGCATAGGCTTAATTGATAAAGATAGCCAAAAAATATTGCCGCTTACTATAAAAAATTATGATTTAGATGAAAATTTCAAAATGCGAATTACCGACTTGAAATTTATTAATTCCTGTGTTTCTTTAAAGATAAAAAAACCACATGCCTACACATTACTAAACCCTAAAATTAGAAATAAAGATTTTAAACAAGACCATTATGCTATTGGACAAAGCTTTCGTAATACGCAAAATAAAGAAGAGGGAATATATAATTACACATTCGGGCCTCTTGAAAGTAATAATGTAAATGATTATGAATTGGTAATAAATACTCCACAATTATTTACTTTCAAAGAGCCGTTAAGCGTAAATTTTGATTTGGACTTAGATAATAAACCAAATGAAATATTATTCCCTAAAAAAACATATGTTGATTCTGCGTTAATACAGTCAATTAATGTTTATCAAATGAGCGTAACAGTTAAGCTGAGTGAACCGATTAATAAACCAATATCAATAAAATATAAGGACGGAAAAACACTAAAAGAAATTGCTGCAACTATTTCATCACCATCACAAAAGGATGAAAGCTCTAATTACTGCGTTATGTTTGATTCCACAATTGATTATTCACGTGAACCTGTATTAAGCATAGGGAATAGGGACATTCCATTATACAGAAGTAAATGATTGAGATAAACATGGCGTTGCTTTTGCTTAATATGTGGAATATAATGTCAACATATCGAATTAATTAAGACCGAAGATACTGAAGAGCAATCAATGGCAGGAGTTTGAAGCATTTGCAAATGATAGTGATGAGGCACTTGGAAAAGCAGAACACAATTACAAAACAGGTAAATATGTACTTGAACCAGGAAATACTCATTTTAGGCAAATGGCAATTACTAAGCCCGAAAAGGAATTTACTGAATTGTTTGAATTTTAATTCTAACTTTAACTTAATATGATTTGAGGTGAATATTATGATTGCAAAAAAGCTAAATTTCGGTGATGAAATAAGGGTAATTGCTCCTTCCAGGAGTTTAAACGTCGTAAGACAGGACATTTTTGAAAATTCTCTGAAATTCCTTTCAGATAAGGGGTATATAATATCATTTTCAAAGAACAGTAGGGAAATTGATGAAGAAAATTCATCTAGCATACAGTCAAGAGTTGAAGACCTACATACTGCTTTTCTGGATAAAAATGTTAAAGCGATAATTGCTTGTATTGGCGGTTTTAATGTCAATCAAATATTAGAATATATAGATTACTCTATAATACAAGAAAATCCTAAAATTCTATGCGGGTTTTCTGATATTACGGCGCTAAGTAATGCAATTTATACTAAAACAGGATTAGTTACTTATTGTGGAACTAATTTTACTTCATTTGGATTTAGTGAAGGTATTGAGTATACAAACAACTATTTTGAGAAATGTTTGGTAAATTCAGACGAGTATTATATTGAGCCGTCTCAACAAGCAAAAGAATATTATGTTATTCAAGAGGGGTTTTGTGAGGGTGAAATCGTAGGAGGAAACCTTTGCACCTTAAACCTATTGCAGGGGACACAATTTATGCCCAGCTTGAAAAATAAAGTTTTATTTCTTGAGGATGACAACATTGTGGGAGACTATTTCACTTTAGAATTTGATAGAAATCTTCAATCCCTTATTCAGACAGTAGAGGGTGGAGGGATTAAAGGTGTTGTATTTGGAAGTTTTGATACAAGTTGTAAAATGGATGTTCAAACCATAAAAAGGATGATAGCATCAAAAAAACAATTAAAAAATATACCTGTTGTATTTAATGTTGATTTTGGACATGTTTTGCCAATGGCTACATTTCCTATAGGAGGTAAAGTTAAATTCCAAGCTGTGGGAGAAACAGTATCACTGAAGGTATTAAGCCATTAATAATACATTGACTAAATTTCAGTCATATCTATGACGGGTGCAAGATTTTGGAAGGCTTTTATGTTTGAAACACCGTTTGCAATGGGTAGAGGCTTCTTATGGCTGGTATTTCCTTCATTAATACTCATTTACGGATATTTTTATTTCAAACTGCACAGAGTATATAAAAGAGAAAAAAATATATGTTAATATTTGTTGACCTTGAAGCTACTTGCTGGGATAAAAATGAGAAAAATAAACGTCCCCATGCTGAAATAATTGAAATAGGGGCTGTGGTAACAGGACAAGATTTAATAGAGATAAGCAAATTTTCAGTTGTGATAAGACCCGAAATAGAACCGGTTTTATCTGATTACTGCAAAGAGCTTACAGGCCTTAGCCAAACTGATGTAGAAAACGGCATGGAATTTAATAGAGCAATAAGCCACTTATACCAATGGATACTTAAGTACGAAAATATGGAAAACACAGTACTGTATACATGGGGGGACTATGACATTTTTCTCCTTAAACGAAGTCTCAGAAGACATAAATATAAAAATAAGGATTTTTTGAGCATAATCCATAAAGGAGGACTAATAAATTTACAAGAACAGTTTATGAAATTTACAAAACTCCCTTCTTCCTCCTGTAATCTTGTTAAAGCACTCCAAATAATCGGAGAAAACTACCACGGCAAAATGCACAGAAGTGTGGATGATGCTGAAAACATGATTAAGCTTTATAGGTATTTGAATAATAACTAGTTGGTTTTACAAAATCAAATCTGATATTTTCAAGAGAGATTTTGTCAACTAAATAAATAACATATCCCAATACAAGAAAACCCAGAATAAAAACACCTGCATATTTTAGCACATTAAGCCAGCCGAGAATATCAACGTCAACAAAGAAATATGGATATTTGCTTTGAACTATTGCTATAATTCCTCCGATTTTTGCTCTTACTATAAGAAATACAAAATACGAGATTGGAACAGTAATCCAAAGCATGGGATCAAACCATCTGAAATTTTGCTTTTTGTCAAATAATAGCCAGTCCAGAACAGTCATTATGGGAACAAAATAATGTACCAGAATATTTTGCCAGTTAAGTACTCTATAGTTTGCATCATGAGAAGTATATAATGGAACCAGTACAAAGTGGTAAATAATAAAGGTCATTGAAATTGTCATGGTAACTGCACCCTTTAAATGGGGAAAGACGCTGGTAGAGCCCTTGATGCCATTAGTTTTGATATCAATAAGATTTTTTACTGCAAGAATAGAAAAGAACACAAAGCACAATGCATTACTCTGTATCGTATAAAAAATAAGCATATAAGGTGCAAATTTTCCATCGGGAATTCCAGAGTTCAAGTATAAACCTATTCCACAACCAAATAAAAACAAAATCCTAAAAATTAATGCGAGCAATCGATTATGAATATACATAATTCTCACCTCTGCATTTCGACAAATTTTATTCTTTTGACAGCGGTAATCTATTTATTTTTCTAAAATAATTATACCATAAAATGTACTAAAATCTATACAATATCTCATAAAAATACTAAATTCTAAATTTTTTATACTGTTTACAGAAAATTACCAATACAGAATGGTAATTTTTATGCTATAATCATGGTGATTGCTATTGAAATAAAGTAAGATTTGTTATAGTATTAACATTAATAAAAGACATTTATAAAAGTTGGGTGGTTGAAATTATGGCAACTAAGGTAAATAGCATTGAGGTTAAAAAAATAAACAGAAATGCCATATATAACTTTCTTTACAAACATGAACCGATATCTATTCAGGAGATTGCTTATACCTTAAATATGAGTCTGCCTACAGTAACTCAAAATATAAAGGAACTTCAGGAACGTGGGCTGGTAATAGAAACAGGTCTTTTTGAATCCACGGGAGGCAGAAAGGCTAAGGCTATTTCCTATAATAGTTCTGCAAAATATGCAGTAGGTCTGGACATAACACGCAATCATGTGAGTATTGTAATAATAGACCTTAGCGGGAAGCTACTAAAGAATTTTAGAATACAGTACCCTTTTAAGAATCATAAAGAGTATTTTAAAGGGGTAGGCGATTTTGTTACAAAATTGGTAAGTGAAGCCGAAATCAATGAAGCTAATATACTTGGTGTCGGTATAGCATTGCCTGCAATACTTTCCGATGATCGTCAGACTGTCAGTTACGCAACGGTTATTGACTTTCAGGGTGGCAGCATAAATTCTTTTCAGGAATTTATTCCATACCCCATTATTTTGAGCAACGATGCCAATGCAGGTGGTTTTGCCGAAATGTGGCGTGAAGATTCAGATGAAAATGTTGCATATCTTTCTTTAAATAATTCTGTCGGAGGCTCTATAATAATAGCCAAAAATATTTATGACGGACAGAACCAAAGAGGCGGAGAGTTTGGGCACATGACAATTGTACCAAACGGAAGAGAGTGCTATTGCGGACAAAAAGGCTGTGTTGATGCTTATTGCTCGGCAAAACATTTGTCAGACAGTACCAATGGAAATATTGCTGAGTTTTTCAGATTATTAAAGCTAAATATGGAGCCTCAGAAAAGCTTATGGAATGAATATATATCGCATTTAATAGTTGCAATAAATAATTTGCGTATGTTGTTTGACTGTAAAGTTATATTAGGCGGATATGCCGGAGCTTACATGGACGAGTATATTGGTGAGCTAAGGCAGATGGTTGCAAGATACAATACTTTTGAAGTAGACGGAAATTACCTTCATGCATGTAAGTATAAGCTTGAGGCAACTGCTGTAGGTGCTGCACTTGCTCATGTTGACCAATTTATAAAGAACGTTTAAAAGCTATTCTCATAGGAGCAGTAATATGCAAAAGCATATTACTGCTTTTTCATTTTTAGATGCAAAAATCTATCTTTTGTACAAATACACTAAATATAACTAAAATAATTCAAATTTTATGTTGACTTTTACTAATTATGCGATATAATCTTATTAAAAGTAATTTATAAAAGTCTTATATAAATCGGTCGATAAAAGAAGAAAATTATGGTAATAAGTATTATAAGGTTTTTATACAAGAAAACTTATGGGGGAAGGAAATGGACAAAAACATTAAGCTAAGAGTTTCGCAAATTGAAAAATCCTTTCCAGGGGTAAAAGCTCTTGATAAAATCGATTTTACTGTAAAAAAAGGTACTGTGCATGTATTGTGTGGGGAAAACGGAGCAGGAAAATCAACATTGATGAAAATCATTAACGGGATTTATCAACCCGACGGTGGTGAGATATTCATTGATGAGAAACCTGTAAAAATCAATAATCCCATACAGGCTAGGAATCTTGGTATATCAATGATTTTTCAAGAAATGAATTACGTTCCGGAAATGACGGTAGAAGAAAACCTGTTTTTAGGTAACCTGCCGGTTAACAAATTTGGTAATGTAAACTGGAAAGAAGTTAGAACTCGTACAAAGGAATTATTAAAAAAGGAAAATCTGCCTTATTTACCTACCACACTGTTAAAGGATCTGACGGTTTCCGATATTCAGATGCTAGAGATTTTGAAGGCAATATCATACAATTCCGATATTATAATCATGGATGAACCGACCTCGGCCATCACCCAAAAAGAAGTTGAGAAGCTCTTTAAAAAGATTGAAGAACTTAAAGCCAGAGGAGTTTGTATCATCTATATTTCTCACAAACTGGATGAAATATTCCAGATAGCTGATGAAATAACAGTTTTCAGAGACGGAACAGTTGTTGAGAGTCATCCGAAGGAAGAACTTGACATTGAAACCGTAATCGCACTAATGGTTGGAAGAAAATTAACCAACACCTATCCAAAGGAAGAAATCAAAATCGGAGAAAAGTTACTTGAGGTTAAAAAATTAAGTAACGGAAATGTTTATCATGACGTAAGCTTCCACCTTAAAAAGGGTGAAATCATTGGTTTTGCCGGACTTATGGGAGCAGGAAGAACTGAAGTTATGAGATCACTCTTCGGACTGGACCCTATTTCATCAGGAACAGTTAATATCAAGGGAGAAGAAGTCAAAGTCAAAAATGTACAACAGATTATTGAAAAAGGCCTGGTAATGTTATCAGAAGACAGAAGAAGATATGGTATTATTCCGGTCAGATCAGTAAGGGAAAATACAACATTGGCATTCCTTCAAAAGGTATTTTACAGATTCCGGTATCACAAGAATGTTGAACAAAGCATTGTATCAGATATGTTCGAAAAAATGAGGGTAAAAACTCCTACTTTGGAAACACCTATTGCTTCATTAAGCGGTGGAAACCAGCAGAAAGTATTATTGGCAAAGTGGATGATAAGAAATCCAGATGTTCTTATACTGGACGAACCTACACGTGGTATTGACGTAGGTGCTAAATTTGAAATATACAAACTAATGACAAATTTAGCAAAGGAAGGTAAGGGAGTAATAATGGTTTCATCCGAGCTTCCTGAGCTTATAGGTATGTGTGACAGGATTTATGTAATGTCAAAGGGTGCAGTTACAGGCGAAATAAAACGAGAAGATTTTTCCCAGGAGCTCATTATGAAATACGCTACTGGAACTTTAACATCAGATGAGGTGAGATAAAATGGATTTAAGAAGTAATAACCTATGGAATACGGCAAAAAAGAAATACAGTATTTTTATGGTACTGTTTGTATTATTCATAATTTGTTCATTAGCAAACCCAAACTTTTTAACAACCAGTAACCTGACAAATATCTCAAGACAGTTGGCAGTTACAACAATTCTTGCTTTTGGTCAGACAATATTAATAATTTCAGGAATGCTTGACTTGTCTCAAGGCTCCGTGTTGGCTCTTTCAGGTGTATTTGCTATATCAGCATATAAAGCAACCGGATCATTGGTTATTGCAGTGTTGGTAGGTATAATTACCGGAGTTGTGTGCAACTTTATTAATGCATTGATGATTAGTACTTTTAAGGCGCCTCCGTTTATTGCCACTTTGGCAATGCTGACAATGGCAAGAGGTGTAGCACTACTTTATACCAAAGGGCAAAACATTTTACAGTTGGACAAATTCGTAGTATTCGGACAAGGTTCTGTAGGTGTTATTCCAATACCTATCATATTCCTTGTAGTATTGGCAATAGTAACATGGTATATATTGAAACACACCAGAGTCGGACGTTCTCTTTATGCAGTGGGCGGAAATGAAGAAGCATCAGTTGCGTCAGGTATAAACGTTCATAAAGTTAAGTACACTGCGTTTATAATAAATGGTATTTTCGTTGGTTTAGCAGGGGTATTGTTCATGTCACGTGTTAATGCAGGTCTTCCAAATGGTGCTGTAGGTTATGAGTTCACAGCTTTAACAGCCGCTATCATCGGTGGAACCAGCTTCTCAGGTGGTGTTGGAACTGCAACAGGTACCTTGGCGGGTGCATTTATAGTAGGATTCCTTGACAATATTATGAACCTTACCAGTGTGGATTCTTACATGCAGCAGATTGTAAGAGGTGCAATAATCGCTCTTGCGGTTATATATGATATTCAGTCCAAAAACCGCAGAACAAAGAGTACACTTGGAAGAATAGAAGACAAGCAAAATGCAAAAAACAAGAAAGTAGCAGCAAAGAAATAAGCTTAATTTAAATTAAACAGCAATGCTGTTTAAATAATAAAAACAAATCTACCAAAAATCTATTAAAAGGATGGACACACAGATGAAGAAGAGACTAATTAGCGTACTATCAATGTCACTGGCAATTACTTTTTTGGCAGCATGTGGAGCAGGGACACCAAAAACTTCCGATTCAACAGCTTCAGGAGGAAGCAGCTCAAAGGGCTATAAAGTAGCATATATAGCTCGTGCCCAATCTGACTCATTTGCGGCTTGGCTTGCAAACGCTGTAAAGGATGAAGCAAAGAAGTACCCGGACATTAAGCTGGATGTATTCGATGGTCAGGCAAATGATGATACTGAAAACTCAATGATTGAAAATGCTATTACAAACAAGTATGATCTGGTTATTGTGCAGCCAAATAACGGTGAAGCTCAAAGACCATATGTTGAAAAAGTAGTTAAGGCAGGTATACATGCAATAACAACTAATGCTCGTATTTCAGGAATTGAAGGAGCGTCATCGGTTGATGCAAATCCTTATGAGCAGGCTGGAGTAAATGCTCGTGCAGCAATAGAGCAAATTCCTCAAAATGCAAAAGTTGTAGTGTTAGATGGACCTTCAGGAAACTTCCACGCTGATGAAAGACGTAAGAGCTGGCAGAAGGAATTCTTTGAAAAACGTCCTGATGTTAAAATAGTTGGCGAACAGATTGCAAACTGGAACAAAGACGAAGCTATGAAGTACATGGAAGACTGGATACAGTCCAATGACAAGATTGATGCAGTTATTTCAATGAATGACAACATGGCAGCCGGAGCAATTGAAGTTGTTAAAGATAACCCTAAGTTCAAAAACATGCTTGCATATGGTGTTGATGGAACAGCAGAAGCACTGCTTCTAATACAGGAAGGAAAAATGACTTCTACTTGTATGCAGAGTGCATACGACCTTGCTACAAAGTTGCTTGAATCAGGCAATAAGCTCTTAACAGGCGGAGAAAAGCAGATTGATACAGATATTGGTAACCCACTTGTAAATAAAGATAATGTACAGCAATATATAGATATATTGAAGAAGTCCGGAGCTATTAAGTAATATTTCTACTATTAAATATACAAAGGTACGTGAAAAAATCTTTATTCACGTATCTTTGTATTGTATATTTAAATTATTTGGTGTATCATAGAAAATGAAAGTTAATTAAAACGTTTTATAAAAGTTGATAATAAAGTTGGTTTAAATATATATTTAAAGGACAAACTATCGTGTGGAGGTTTTTATTATGAAAAACAGAGCGGCTTATATGACAGGAATAAACAAAATGGAGATAAGGGACATAGCGGTTCCAAAGCTCAGAGAAAAGGATGTACTTGTAAAGCTTGAGTATGTGGGAATTTGCGGTTCTGATGTGCATTATCTTGAGCATGGAAAAATCGGTGATTTTATAGTAAACGGAGATTTCATACTTGGACATGAATGTGCCGGAACTGTTGTTGAAGTTGGCAGCGGAGTACAAAATTTGCAGGTGGGAGACAAGGTTGCGTTGGAACCGGGAATAACTTGCGGACAATGTGAATTCTGCAAAACAGGAAGATATAATCTTTGCCCCGATGTTGAATTTTTGGCAACACCGCCATATCATGGTTCATTAATGAATTATATTGCTTTCCCGGAGAATATGTGCTTTAAACTGCCTGAAAATATAACAACAAAAGAGGGAGCATTAGTTGAACCTTTGGCTGTTGGTATGCATGCGGCAAACCAGGGAGAAGTAAAGCTTGGAAGCTCAGTTGTTATTCTTGGAGCAGGAACAATAGGACTTGTTACTTTGCTTGCATGTAAAGCAAACGGAGCAACTGATATTACTGTAGTCGATGTAATACCTAAGAGACTTGAATATGCAATGAAGCTTGGAGCAACCAAAACAATAAATGCCATGGAAACAGATGTGTTTGCAGAAATAGACAAACTCACTGATAAAAGGGGTGTGGATATTGTTATAGAAACTGCAGGCTCTGCAAGGACTATTTCACAAACTCCTTACCTTGTTAAAAACGGTGGTACTATTGTTCTTGTAGGTTTAGCTCCACAGGATATAATTGAATTTAACTTTGCAAAGATTATGGCAAAGGAAGCTACAATTAAATCGGTTTTCCGTTACAAAAACATATATCCGGTAGCTATAAAGGCTATATCTAAAGGAATCATAGATATAACAGGTATAGTAACACATGAATTTGATTTTGATGATGTTGCACATGCTTTTGACTACGTAATAAACAACAAGCAGGATGTTGTTAAGGCAGTTATAAAAATAGACTAATTTTATATTTCCATATATAATACTCCTAAAAAAATCCGTCGGCGAAAACCGACGGATTTTTTCTGACTACATAATAAGAAAGACGCTATGAAATGCATAGCGTCCTAATATATTTAAAAATCTAGAATATTCTGAATGCACAGACAAAATTCCTTGTCCAGTAGGAAGAAGTTATGTTTGTAATACGAACTTTGCCTTGACTTGAGGATGCATCAATCATCTGATTTCCGCCCAGTGCAATACCCACGTGACCATTGTATGTAATAATATCTCCACGTTTTATACTACTCATACTGGATATCCTTTTATACCTGCCATTTCCGGCCCATCCTCCGGAAGTCATGTAACCTTGTCTGACTCCTGAATTTTTTAATACCCAGTAAACAAATCCCGAGCAATCAAAGCTGTTAGGCCCTTTTGCACCATATATATATCTGCTTCCAAGTTTTGATTTAGCTACTGATATAAGTTGCTCAACGCTTGGACTAACGTAGCCTCCGCCGTTGTCATCATCACCACCGGAATTATTGTTCTGGCTGGAATTGCCGGAATTATTTGACCCTCCTGAATTATTGCCGTTTGAACTGCTACCCGTACCTCCTGTCCATTTCTTTGCATCAGGGGACAAGAGCTTGGCTATTGTTTGAGAGCCTATTTTTCCGTCCTTTCCCAGACCATTTTTTGACTGGAACTTGAGAACAGCATTATGAGTATCGGAGCCAAAATATCCTGTTACACTTTTCAAATAACCGAGTTTCTTCAGGTATGTCTGAACTTTGGTAACATCATCTCCGCTGTCGCCTATATCAAGGGCGTTTTCAGTAGCATCTGACGACATAAGCAAATCTTTTGTAACCGGCCCTATAAAACCATCGGCAATCAAACCGTTATTTTCCTGAAAACGCTTAACTGCCTGAACAGTATCATTATCATACTTTCCGCTGGGCTTTGCGGTGAGGTAGCCAAGTTCATACAATCTTTGTTTATATTGAAGTATTTCCTTGTTTTCGTCTCCTAAATAAAAGGACATTGGAACTGCTTTTGCAGAATATAAAACTTCTCTTGTCTGCTTACCTACATTACCGTCATCAAAAAGGCCGTTTCTTTTCTGAAAATCCTTTACAGCAATATCTGTATCCGTACCGAAATAACCTGTTGCCTTGCCCATGTACCCCAATTCATACAGACGTTCCTGAAGCTGCTGTACATCAGTTCCTTCAGCTCCCAGAGAAACGGTATATGCTTTTGCGTCATCTGAAAGCAAAAGCTGATAGGTCTTAGCGTCAACTTCACCTGTTATGGGTAACTTGTTTTTACGTTGAAATAATTCTGTTGCCAATTTAAGAGACTCTCCAAATTCTTCAGTTGGTTCGTCAATTTCAAGATAATCCAAGTCCATGAGTTTCTTTTGAATAACTGTTACGGTACTGTCTTTTACTCCTAATTTTATAACATCCCCTTGTAAAGGATTCATAGGAGTAATACCACGGGAGGTCTTAGTTAAAGCATTTGACTCTGTAGCGGGTTTAGAATACTTTTGCTGTGGTGTTTGGTCGGATACTGAAACCGTTTTTTCCGGTTTATCCGTTACATTGATTTTAGGATTTGAGTGCGGTAGTGTTAAAACGATTGCTGCCGTAAGAGCCAACGCTGCTGCACCTGAACATGAAACAATTATATATTTATATTTTGATGGATATTTATTTTTATAATTCTTAATTTTCTTTGGTATATTACTTATTAAACTTTTTATCTTTTTTAAACTCATAATCTCTCCAATTCCTATTTTGTATTTTTTTCAAAAAAAAGAAATGCATAAATAGGAACATCAAGATAAACAAAAGAATATCTGAAAGAGTAAAACATAAGAGCACAGCCGTATATATGTATCAAATGTAAAGTCTATTTCTGCCCCTATAATACACAACTTTTATAATGATTATTAATATTTTAACATAGTTTAATAGAAAATTATATTAAAGTTACTTTACAATTACAAAAAGGTTACTTTCTTGTAGCTTTTTATATATAATTCAGTAAAATGTGACTTCCCGCATTCAACTATAAACAACTGCAAAACAGCCCCTGCAATTTCACATTTTCAATCAGATGTAATTACTTTTTTTACACAGACTGCAACTTGAACAGTCCGTACATGAAAGACCGGAACCTGTAGCTGCTGCGGAATCATTTACTATTGTAAATCTTGTTGTGTTAATATCATATATACGTTTTTTATCACTGTTGAATTTTACATAATGCCCTTCAAAAGAAATTTCCAGTGGCACCAGGGAAACAACACCTTCTTCAAAAGGGTCGGGCTTAACTATTGCTTTCATTGTTTCAAAGGAGCCGCCCTTTTCAAATATAGCCACCTTACTGCTGCTTGTGGAAAGAGCTTGTATATTTCCGCTTTCAGTGAAGACCAGTGAGTTGCAGTCGGCATGTATACCAAGAGCATTTGCATCGTAAGCTGTTAATTCTCCGATTAGAGTAGGTACTGTTATTTCATAGGCAGGCTCCACCGATTTAAGCTTTCCGTTTTCATATAATGAAAAACCTATCCTAACCGGGATAAGGTCGTGGGCAGCTTTAAGGATAATATTTTCACCCGGCCACAAGGTCAATGATTTTAGGTTTCCGCTTTCATAAAAGCAAAGACCAATTATTTTTGTCTTGAAGCTACCAAAAGGAAAATGAAACCTGAATTCGTCACAAAGTTTTTCTTCATCCTCTTGGCCCCAATAACCGCTTAGCTTTCCATTCAATGGGAAAATCCTTTTCAGACTGCCGGATTCATAAAAAGTAACAAGTTCTGCGGGGAAAGTACCCAAGGTTGTTTTTATTAAGGTTGAGGATTCTAAAGAAATACTTTTAACTTTTCCGCTTTCATAAAACGAAATAGAGTGACAGTATTTTTTACGTACTTCATCTTCACCATATTTAGGAATTAAATCGCCGTATTCAGTTTTAATTACATTTTTTTTGCAGAGTATGCATTCTTTAATTCTTCCGCTTTCAAAACAAAAAGCACTGACAATACCTAATAGATTTTCACGAATATTTTCTGACATATTGGCAACCTCCTTTTTATTATGGAAAATTAATGTGAACAGACATTATTTAATATTGAAACCTTGCATCTGTTGTCTCCGTTTTCTTCTACTGAATAGCTTAGATTCAATTCCGGAAGTATGTTGTCAAACCATGGGGGTACATGGGAGCATATAACCTCAAGCTTGAAAAAAGGGGTAGTTTCCAGAAAAGGTTTAATAGCTTTTTTAGAAGAAATTTCAGGATGCTTGGCTTGAAGCTCCATCAGGTTTATGTAAAAAACTCCGTTTTCTTCTACTTGAACAGGTGAAAGAGCAACTTGCTCTGAGTTCGCAGCTTCAGCTTTTAAGCTGATGACTTCATTATACATATCATCAAGAATACTGCTTGTAATGTTCTTTGCTTCAAATATTGCAAACCCATTCCTGTCAAATATGTTGTAAGCAAGACCTGACATAACTTTACCAACTATAATCTTGCAATCTTCCAGTTCCATAATAAGACTTTTTATATTTTCCCTAAGGTCTGATAGAGACATGGTAGTATTAATATAGTAACGGACTTCCTTAAATAATTCCCAGTGTGTATTATTCTTATTATATATATTTATGAAGGAACCCTTTTCAAAAGGTGAAAGCTCTTGTTCATCATTTACTATCACTGCAATTCTCTTTAACATAATTTAACCTCCTATATAATATTCTTTATTAAAAATACAAAAAACGGGGCAATCAAGCATTTAGCTTGATTCGCCCCGTTGCACTTACTATTATTATATGAGGAGAGAAAGAAATAATCAACCATATCAATGAATAATAAATACGTATTTGTAAAAAATATACAAAATGGCTTTAGAATTAGTAGCTTTTATTGACGAATTCGTGTATTGTTAATATGAATATAAAGGCTTATACTCTTAGTAAGCTAAACAAATTAATAAAAACGACGACGAAGTCTCATTAATTCACATCGAGTGAATAATGGGACTTTTTTAGTAGAATTACATCAAAAAGTCAGACGATGAGGTCTTAAAACATAGAGTGGAAACTCTGTTTTGGGACCTTTTTATTTTACAGTTTGAAAATTAATGTACAACAGTACAGGAAAATGGGAGGTATTTATTATGAGACAGGTAGCTATTTATGGAAAAGGCGGTATTGGAAAGTCAACTACAACACAAAATCTGACTGCAGGCTTGGGGGAAATGGGTAAAAAGATAATGATTGTAGGCTGTGACCCAAAAGCTGATTCAACCAGACTGATACTGGGGGGCCTCGCACAACAGACAGTTCTGGATACACTCCGGGAAGAGGGCGAGGATATTGATCTTGATTTAGTTATGAAGAAAGGCTTTTCCGAAATCAATTGTGTTGAATCAGGAGGTCCGGAGCCGGGAGTAGGTTGTGCAGGTCGAGGAATAATTACTTCCATAGGCTTGTTGGAAAGACTTGGTGCATATGAAGACGATTTGGATTACGTTTTCTATGACGTTTTGGGAGATGTTGTTTGCGGAGGATTTGCAATGCCGATTCGTGAAGGAAAGGCACAGGAGATTTATATAGTTGCCAGCGGAGAAATGATGGCACTTTATGCGGCAAACAATATATCAAAAGGAATCCAGAAGTACGCCAAGACAGGCGGTGTAAGACTTGGCGGAATTATATGTAACAGCCGTAAGGTTGACGGAGAGGCAGATTTGGTTGAAGCTTTCGCAAAGGAGCTTGGCTCTCAGATGATACATTTTGTTCCTAGAGACAACATGGTTCAAAGAGCTGAAATTCATAAAAAGACAGTAATTGATTTTGATGCGGAATGTAATCAGGCGGACGAATACAGGTCTCTTGCCAAAAAGATAGACGAAAACAAATTGTTCGTAATTCCTAAGCCGTTAAAGCAGGAAAGACTTGAAGAACTGTTGATGGAACACGGAATTATGGATATTTAATATTAATCACTCAGCATCATTTTTGATATGCTTGATGAGTTTAAATCTTTCCATGGTTCGTCTCCAAAATATTTTTAATCAGACTTCACTACGGAAAGTTTAAAAACATCATTGAAATGTTAGTGATGAAATTAAACCTACTAAAAAGAAAGGCGGATGAAATTATGATATTGGTAAGAGCAATTATCAGACCTGAAAGAACAGGTATAGTACTTTCAGAGTTGCTGTCAGCAGGTTTTCCTGCAGTAACTAAAATGGATGTATATGGAAGAGGAAAGCAAAAGGGAATTGTAATAGGTGATATCCAGTATGATGAGATTCCAAAAGAAATGCTGTTGATTGTTGTAAATGATGAAGACAAGGACGATGTTGTAAAAATAATTATGAGGAATGCACGTACAGGGGAAAAAGGAAACTTTGGTGATGGAAGAATATTTATCAGTGAAGTTATGGATGCATATACCATTAGTACTGCAAAACAAGGCTTATAGGAGGTGTTGCTTATGAAAGAGGTTATGGCTTTTATACGTACCAACAAAGTTAACAGAACCAAGGAAGCACTTGCCAATGCCGGATTTCCGGCCTTCTCCTGCAGGCCTTGCCTCGGGAGAGGTAAAAAAAGCCTTGATGCAACCGTTTTAAACTATATCATGGAAGCCGGAGAATTGCCTGTATCCAATGCAGGTGAAGCATTTACAGAGACGGCCAGATTGATTCCCAAAAGGTTTTTTTCATTGGTTTTAGATGACGAACAGGTAGATTTGGCAGTTAAAACAATTATTAACGTAAACCAGACCGGAAATCCCGGAGACGGAAAAATATTCGTAATACCTGTTCAGGAGACTTATAAGGTTAGAACAGGTGAAAACATACTTTAAATGACAGGTGGTGAGACAAATGAATGTAAGAAATATTGTATTAGATAAATATAGTGCAAAAGTATACAAAAATAGAAAAGAACACATAATGGAGCTGACTGAGGAAACTAAAGAACAGCCCATTGCGGCAAACAGCCGTACTGTTCCGGGAATCATAACAAACAGGGGATGTTGTTATGCAGGATGTAAAGGTGTTGTTCTCGGGCCTTTAAAGGATGTTCTGGTATTAACACACGGGCCTATAGGATGCGGTTTCTATTCCTGGGGAACCAGAAGAAACAAAGCAAAAACTGAGGACGGAAGAAACTTTATTGAATATTGCTTTTCAACTGACCTTCAGGAGCCTGATATAGTTTTCGGCGGCGAAAAAAAGCTGAGACAGGCAATAAAAGAAGCAGTAGAAATCTTTAAGCCAAAATGTATCATGATATGCTCTACCTGCCCCGTAGGACTTATAGGTGACGACATACATGCAGTTGCGACAGAAACTGAACAGTTGTACGGAATTAGCTGTATGGCATTCAGTTGTGAGGGATACAAGGGTGTCAGCCAGAGTGGTGGCCATCATATTGCCAATAACACTATCATGAAAAAAATTATAGGCACAAATGATACTCCTCCTAAAAATAAATACTCTGTAAACCTACTGGGAGAATATAATATCGGCGGAGACGGCTGGGAAGTTGAAAGAATCATGAAGCGTATCGGCTACGATGTAATATCGGTATTTACCGGAGATGGAAGCTTTGAAGCAATAAAGAATTCACATATGGCAAATCTTAATCTGGTGCAATGTCACCGTTCAATAAACTACATTGCTGAAATGATGAAAACCAAATACGGTGTGGACTGGATTAAGGTAAACTTCATTGGAATAAAATCAACTATACAATCCTTAAGAGATATGGCAGCTTACTTTGGTGATAAGGAACTCGCAGAGCGGACCGAAGAGGTAATAGACGACGAACTTGCAAACATTGCAGAAGAGAAGGAATACTACTATTCAAAGCTTAAAGGTAAAACAGCTGCTCTCTATGTAGGCGGGTCAAGATCACATCATTATCAGCTGTTACTTTCAGACTTCGGTGTTTCCACAGTTCTTGCAGGTTACGAATTTGCACACAGAGATGACTACGAAGGCAGAGAAGTAATTCCTACTATAAAAGAAGATGCCGACAGCAAAAATATAGAACACCTCAATGTAGAAAAAGACGACAAAAAATATCATGCATACCTTACTGATGAGCAATATGAAATGCTAAAATCAAAAATTCCTCTGGAAGACTATACAGGTATGATAAGACATATGGAAAACGGCAGTATTATAGTTGACGATTTGAATCAGTTTGAGACTGACGAGTTCCTGAAACTGTTGAAACCTGACATATTTTTCTCGGGAATTAAGGATAAATACTCACTCCAAAAGTCAGGAGTTCTGGCAAGACAGCTGCATTCCTATGATTACAGCGGCCCGTACTCAGGCTTCAGAGGTTCCGTTAACTTTGCAAGAGATATAACAATGGGACTGTATACCCCGGCTTGGGGATTTGTTACACCACCGTGGAAAAACAGGTCAACTCTAAAAGCTTCATTAGCAGGAGGTGAAGAATAATGCTTAAAATGACTCCAAAAGAAATAACAGAACGCAGCAGCTTAAAAATAAATCCGTGTAAAACTTGTCAGCCTGTTGGTGCAATGTATGCAGCACTTGGAGTACATAACTGTATGCCTCATAGCCATGGCTCACAGGGATGTGCCTCCTACCACAGAACATTTTTGTCAAGGCATTTCAAAGAGCCTGCAATGTCATCTACAAGTTCATTTACAGAAGGTGCTTCGGTATTTGGTGGCGGAAGCAATCTCAAAACAGGTGTAAAAAATGTATTCGATATATACAACCCTGATATTATTGCAGTACATACCACCTGTCTGAGTGAAACAATAGGAGATGACCTGAATGCTTTTATCCAGGATATTGATATACCCGAAGGAAAATACGTTGTTCATACAAACACACCAAGCTATGTAGGCTCACACGTAAATGGATTTTATAATATGATGTCCGGATTTATTACCTATATGGCCGAATCAACAGGTCAATCAAACGGCAAAACTGCAATTTTCCCCGGGTTTGTAAATCCGGGCGACATCAGGGAATTAAAAAGAATACTAAATCTTATGAAAGTACCTTTTACAATGTTCCCTGACCAGAGCGGAGTAATGGATGCACCCATGACAGGAATGTACGCAATGTATCCTAAGGGCGGAACGACAATACCTGAAATAATGGGGTTAGGCGACTGCGATAAGGTCCTTGCTCTGGGTGAACTTACAAGTGAGGAGCCTGCAAATGTATTGGAAAGAAAGTGCAAGGTACCGCATTCTCTGATGGAGCTGCCTATAGGAATTGATGCTACTGACAAATTTGTTATGGAGCTTTCACAGATAACAAACGAGGAAATTCCATACGAGCTTGAAGAGGAACGTGGACAATTGGTAGACATTATTCTAGATGCACATTTCTATTTTCATGAGAAAACAGTTGCAATATTCGGTGATCCCGACACAGTTCTAGGTCTTACCCGTCTAGCGTTGGAAATGGGAATGATTCCTAAATATGTTCTGACAGGAACCCCCGGAGAAGCTTTTGTAAAGCTGGCTAACAAGCTTTTTGACCAATATGGTGTAACCGGTTGCACTGCAAAAGCAGCAGGAGACTTGTTCGAACTTCATCAATGGATAAAGAATGAAAAGGTTGACCTGCTTCTTGGAACATCTTATGGTAAACAAATAGCAAAGGCCGAGGACATACCCTTTGTACGTGCCGGATTTCCTGTGCTTGACAGATATGTACATTCATATGCACCAATAGTAGGCTACAAAGGAGCAATAAGACTGGTGGAGATGATTGCGGGAGCCTTGATGGACAGACAGGACAGAGATGCAAGTGATGAAGAATTTGAAATAGTTATGTAAATCAAGAAAACCTAAACCTTTGGAGAAGGGGGCATAAGAATGACAGAATCACTTATATTGGAAGAAAGAAAAGACTCTATAAAATTCGGATTTGAAAAAACCGGGAAGACAGCTATCAAATGTGAAAGCAACAGCGTATCGGGAGCCGTAAGCCAGAGGGCATGTGTATACTGCGGTGCAAGAGTAGTGCTGAACCCAATTACAGACGCATTTCATATTGTCCACGGTCCCATAGGATGTGCCAGTTATACATGGGATATCCGGGGAAGCCTGACCAGTGGAAGCGACCTTTACAGAAACAGCTTTTCAACAGACTTGACGGAACAGGATATTGTTTTCGGAGGAGAGAAAAAGCTCAGTGCTGCCATTGACGAGGTTGTCCAGAAGCATAATCCAAAAGTGATTTTTGTCTATGCCACATGTATTGTTGGGGTAATAGGTGATGACGTGGAAGCCGTGTGCAGACATGCAGAAAAGAAACACGGTACAAGGGTTATCCCCGTAAAGTCCCCCGGATTCTCAGGTAACAAATCCTATGGTTACAAAATGGCGTGTAATGCCATACTGGAACTTTTGAAGCCACATAACGATATTCCTAAAACTAATGGAGTCAATATCCTTGGAGATTTCAACCTTGCCGGCGAAATGTGGATAATTAAAAATTACCTTAATGAAATAGGTATCCCCGTAGTTTCAACAATAACCGGGGATGCCGGCTACGACAATCTTATAAAGGCACCTTCGGCGAGGCTGAATCTTGTTCAGTGTGCTGGTTCAATGACTTATCTGGCAAAGAAAATGGAAGAAAAAATGGATATTCCCTTTATAAAGGTCAGCTTCTTCGGCGTAGAAGACACCTCACAATCATTAATCAGAATAGCAGAAGCAATAGGCACAGAAGAAAATATACAAAAAGCCAAACAATTTACGCAATCAGAAACCGAGAGACTTAGGCCAATGTTGGAAAAATACAGAAGCCGACTTGAAGGTAAAAAAGCAGCAATTTACGTGGGCGGGGGTTTTAAGGCAATTTCTCTAATAAGACAGTTTAATCAGATGGGAATTGAAACAGTTGTCGTTGGAACACAAACAGGAAAACCTGAGGAATATGAGATTATTACAAATCTGGTTGGACAAAATGCCGTAATTCTGGATGATGCAAACCCTGCTGAGCTGGAAACCTTTATGAAGGAGAAGGAAGCGGATATTCTGGTAGGGGGTGTTAAGGAAAGACCTCTTGCTTATAAACTTGGAATTGCTTTTTGCGACCACAACCATGAAAGAAAACACGCACTTGCCGGATATGAGGGAGTAGTTAATTTTACAAAAGAAATAAATCTGTCAATGAACAGTCCGGTATGGGAGTACATTAAGCAGGAAACTTAAATTTTGAAAAGGGAAGGGGTGAATAAGAATGAGCAAAAACCTGGTAAACCTAACTGTAAATCCGTGTAAAATGTGTATGCCTATGGGAAGTGTAAGTGCTTTCTGCGGAATAAAGAAATGTATGACAATACTTCACGGCTCACAAGGCTGCAGTACCTATATAAGAAGGCATATGGCAACACACTACAATGAACCTGTAGATATTGCTTCTTCATCACTTACAGAGGAAGGAACTGTTTTTGGTGGTGAAGGCAATCTTATAAAGGGTTTAGAAAACATGATATCACTGTACAAACCTGAAATAATAGGAGTAGCAACCACTTGTTTGGCAGAAACCATAGGGGAAGATATCAAGAGAATAATAAATGAATTTTATGAAAAACATCCCGGGGCAAATGTCAGAATAATTCCAGTATCTTCGGCAGGCTATTCAGGAACACAATACGAAGGATTTTTCAAAGCACTCAGAGCTATTGTTGAAAATGTAGAAATGAACGTAAAAAAGAATAACAGGATAAATATTATAACAGGTCTTATTTCTCCGGCAGACACCCGTTATTTAAAAAAATTACTTGATTCCATGAAAATAGATTATATATTGCTTCCTGATATATCTGATAATCTTGACGGAGAGTATGCCAAGGTATATAACCGATTGCCGGAGGGTGGAACCTCTATTGAGGAAATTTCACTTATGGGCGGTGCAAAGTTGACAATAGAGCTTTCCAGCTTTATAAACGGAGAAGACTCCCCGGCGGAATATTTATATGAAGCTTATGGGGTACCATTTGTCAGATGCAGTCTTCCTGTCGGACTGCGAGATACGGATATATTTATCCGTCAGCTTGTAAAGGCAGGAGGCACTATGACTGCTGAGATAAAAAAAGAACGGGGAAGGTATCTGGATTCCATAATTGATTCACATAAGTACAATAGTGAGGGTCGAGCAGTAATTTTCGGAGAACCGGATTTTGTATACTCCACAGTGAGATTGTGTACTGAAAATGGGATTATGCCTGTAGTAGTTGCCACCGGATCAAAATGCAGCTCCCTTAGCAATCTTTTGACAGAGGAAATACAAAAAGCATCTGATTACGCATTTGTAGAAAAATTTAAAATAATTGATGACTGTGATTTCGATACAATTGAAAAATATGCTTTAGAACTAGGTGCCAACCTGATGATAGGAAGCTCTGACGGCAGGCGAATCGAAGAAAAACACAAACTCCCCCTTGTGAGATGTGCATTTCCCATCCATGACAATATCGGCGGGCAAAGGATAAGAATACTGGGTTACGAAGGCTCAATCACCCTGCTTGACAAAATTACAAACACTCTGCTGACACAAAAAGAACACAGCTTCCGCAGCTCTTTA
Organism: Ruminiclostridium papyrosolvens DSM 2782; assembly: GCF_029318685.1. Lineage (NCBI taxonomy): Bacteria > Bacillati > Bacillota > Clostridia > Eubacteriales > Oscillospiraceae > Ruminiclostridium > Ruminiclostridium papyrosolvens. The sequence continues at coordinate 3,251,843 of NZ_CP119677.1, read as the reverse complement.
TACAATCAGTATTACAAGGCAGAGCCTGAAACAAAGTCAGATATGGAAGAGGCTGTTTTACCTGTTGAAACAACTTCAGAGGACCTGAAAGCCATTAATTTAAAAAAATCAGCAACTCACCCATGTTTTAACGGCTGTGGCAGCGGATATGCCAGAATACATCTTCCCATAGCTCCTAAATGCAACATACAGTGCAACTACTGTGTCAGAAAATATGATTGCCCAAATGAAAGCAGACCCGGAGTTACAACTGAAATACTATCACCTGAACAAGCTCTGGAAAAATATAAAATCGTAAAACAAAAGATGCCAAACCTCACCGTAGTAGGAATTGCAGGACCGGGAGACTCTCTGGCGAATTTTACAAATACCAGAAAGACACTGGCACTCATTAAAGAATTTGACCCACAAGTAACCTTTTGCCTGTCTACAAACGGACTGATGCTTCCACTGTATGCAGAAGAACTTGCGGGGTTGGGAGTATCTCATGTAACCGTTACAATGAATGCCGTAAATGCAGCAATAGGAGCAAAAATATATAAACACATTGATTATATGGGCAACAGATACTTTGGAGAGGTTGGAGCAGCAATTCTTATGGCAAACCAGATGGCAGGACTTAAAAAGCTTTCGGCTCTGGGTGTTGTATGCAAGGTAAATGTAGTTATGCTTAAAGGAATCAACGAGTACCATGTCCGGCAGGTAGTTAAAAAAGCAAAGGAACTTGGATGCCATATATCCAACATAATGCAACTGATACCTGTAGCCGGAAGTGCGTTTGAAAATATGCCCCTTACAAGTAACAAGGAGATAATGGAGATGCGAAAAATCTGCGGAGAAGTAATGCCGCAAATGTATCATTGCCGTCAGTGCAGAGCCGATGCAGTGGGTACTCTGGACAATGACCAGTCAATAGAATTCAGAGGATGTACGTCAGAAAAGAAGCAAGAAAGTATGCTGTTTGCAGTTTCCTCAAAGAGCGGAGTGCTTGTAGACCAGCATTTTGGTCACGCAACGGATTTCTATATATATGAATATCTAAATAAAAGCATACGGTTCAGAGAAAAAAGGAGTGTTTCCAAATATTGTGATGGCTCCGAAAGCTGTGACGGAATGGGTGGTGGCAATAAAGAAGGAAAAATGGATGCCATTCTTGAGGCCGTCAAGGATTGTAACGGAGTAGTGGCAATGAGAATAGGAGAAGTACCTAAACAAAAGCTCAAGGAGCAATCAATTGAGATATTTACAACCTATGACAGGATTGAAGATGCCGTAAAAAAGGCGGCCGAACAGCTATGTGTCCGGTAGGCGTGTAGAAAGAGAGGTTTTTATGGTAAGTCCCAAATATCATGTGTTTGTATGTGCAAGCTGTAGAATTAACGGAACCCAGAAGGGCTTTTGCCACTCAAAGGGAAGTGTTGCACTGATACAAAAATTTATGGAAGAAATAGACGATAATGATTTAACCGGCGAGGTTATGGTAACAAATACAGGTTGTTTTGGAATATGCGACAAGGGGCCTGTTGTAGTAATCTACCCGGAAGGTACCTGGTACGGAAATGTCACGGAAGACGATGTTGAAACAATAGTCGAACAGCACCTTATTGGGGGAGAGAAGGTAAAAGATCTGGTTATATAAGCCGGCAGTAAAGCAAATATCAGGGGGGCATAATATGATAAAAATAACGGATATAACATTATGTACGTTTAATTATAAAGCTGCCCCGGAACAAAAGCTTTCTCAGCTTTACAGTCTGCTATTGCAAACGGGAATCAGCTATATTGAAATTGATATTCCTTTATTTGAATTAATTAAAGAAACAGTAGACAAAGCAAAAACTGTTCTAAGGATACATTATCCCACTCAGATAAGTACATTTCCCGGATTTGCAGGCTATGTATGCCGTTTAGGAAGTTTTGAAACACCACCAAATTTAATATCGGAAATTCAGGTTAATGATATCAGGGAATTAAATCAAATAACTAAATACTCAGAAAATAAAAATGTCAGAATTATTGGGCTTGATGACCTTTTAATACATGATTATGTTAATACCTTTGAGAAAATTAAAGAAATATTCAGCGGCAGGTTGGAATTCTGCCCCCAGAACAGGTATTATTGTGCAACGGCACTTGCGGCTGAATGGGTTTTAAATGAAGGGGAAAACATAGCTGTAAGCTTTTCGGGAGCCGGAGGATTTGCAGCACTTGAAGAATTAGTTATGATACTGCGTATTGCAAAACGTCACAAGCCCAATATGGATTTATCGGTTTTCCGTGAAATAAAAGAACTATATCAGGAGTTAACCGGATGTCACATTGCCGGAAACAAGGCTGTTATAGGAGATCATATATTTGATGTTGAATCCGGAATACATGTGGACGGTATACTTAAAAAAAGCTCAAATTATGAGCCTTTTGAGCCTAAAGTTGTGGGGATGTCAAGAAATATAGTAATAGGCAAGCATTCAGGAAAATCCGCTGTGGAACTGAAATTGAAAGAATATGGAGTAATTCCCAAGAATGAAAAAATATCATTATTGTTAACCCGAATAAGGGAAGAGAGCATACGTCTTGGCAGAGGCCTTAATGACAGTGAATTTATTTCTATTGCAATGAAGTTTTCATAAACTAATTGGAGTTGATATATATGAAAGAAAAGAAATATATAATCGACACAACTCTCCGTGACGGGGAACAAACTCCCGGATATGCCTTTAGCAAAGCTCAGAAGGTAGAACTGGCAAAGGTGATGGATGATGCGGGAATTTATCAGATAGAAGCAGGCATACCGGCAATGGGTAATTATGAAAAAGAAACAATATCAGAAATCATGAGTCAGAGAAAAAATGCCTTGATTTCCACATGGAACAGAATGAGCAGGGATGATATAAATAATTCCTTTGACTGTCATCCGGATATTATTCATATAACTGCTCCTATATCATATATACACATATACTCAAAGCTTAACAAAAATAAAAAATGGCTAAGAAACACATTGCAGGAATGCGTTTTTATGGCAAAAGACAAAGGCTATGAAGTAACAGTTGGGTTTGAAGATGCTTCACGGGCTGATATAACATTTATAATAAGCATGGCAAACCTGCTGGCTGATATGGGAGTAAAAAGTGTAAGATTTGCTGATACGGTAGGGGTGCTGACTCCGGCAAGAACATATCAGTGTATACGTGAAATAAAGGAAAATGTTGATATACCCGTAGGAATACACGCTCATAATGATTTGGGAATGGCCTTGGCAAATTCTCTGATTGCAGCTAAAGCCGGCGCTTTATACATAGATACCACAATTGGAGGTATCGGAGAGAGAGCAGGAAACTGTGACTTATACCAGTTTATACTAGCTGCCGGAGGGATTTTTAACATAAAACCGGAGCATACAGATGCTGTAGATGTAATTAAAAAAGCACAGAACTTGTTGTTTTCGGACTTACAAAAAACGGAGGTGATTTGACATGCTAAAGAGTAAAAAAATCTTTAGTTTTGCTATAAGTATTTTCATAATGATATCAATTATCACAGGCTGTGGTACGCAGGAAGTAAACGATGCTGCACAAAAGAGTACAACAAATAAAGTAGAGCTTCTTGTGTCTGCTGCCGCTAGTCTGACGGATGTAGCCAAGGATTTGACAGAGTTATATAAAAAGGAAAAACCAAACATAAATATCAAATTTACCTTGGGGTCATCAGGAACATTGGCAACCCAAATAGAAGAAGGAGCTCCGTCAGATGTATTTATTTCTGCGGCCCTTAAACAAATGAAAACACTTGAGGAAAAAGGGTTGCTCCTTGAAGGCTCGAAAAAAGATCTTCTGGTTAACAAAGTAGTACTGATTTCACCAAAAGACAGTAATATAAAGCTTACACAGTTCCAAGACGCTGCATCTGACAAAGTATCTAAGATTGCATTGGGGGAGCCTGACAGTGTTCCGGCAGGTCAGTATGCAAAGGAGGCATTTACAACCTTGGGCATTTGGGACAAAGTAAAAAGTAAAGCTGTATTTGGAAATGATGTCAGACAGGTACTTACATGGGTGGAGAACGGAGATGTGGACTGCGGAGTAGTGTATAAAACAGATGCTATTTCTTCTGAAAAAATAAAGGTTTCTTGTGAGGCTCCAAAGGACTCCCATAAACCTGTCATATACCCGGTAGCTGTTATAAAAAACAGTAAAAACCAGGAAGAAGCAGGTAAATTTATAGACTTTCTGACCACTGCTCAGGCTGCCGATGTATTTAAAAAGTATGGCTTTGAGATAAAATAAAACTGTATATAACAGGCTGTAAAATCAGCCTGCTTATATTAAAAGGAGGTGGAAACCATGGATTTATCTCCACTATACATTTCACTTAAAGTAGCAGTTATTGCAACAGTCATAACAGTTTTTACGGGAATCCTTTGTGCATACTATATTTTAAAACTAAAAAGATTCAAAGGATTAATAGATGGCTTGTTTACTCTACCCATGGTTTTGCCCCCCACGGTTGTGGGCTTTTTTTTATTAATCCTTTTTGGAAGGAACAGCTTTATTGGAGAGGTATTGAGACAGGTTAACATAAGTGTTGTATTTTCGTGGACGGGAGCAGTTATTGCCTCTGCAATAGTATCTTTTCCGCTGATGTACCGTACTGCAAGAGGAGCATTTGAACAGTTTGATGAGAATCTTGTAAATGCTGCAAGAACCCTTGGAATGACTGAACTTAAAATATTCTTGAGAATTATTGTCCCCAATGTTTATCCCGGCTTAATAGCAGGATTGGTTCTTGCCTTTGCCAGAGCGTTGGGAGAGTTCGGAGCTACCATAATGCTTGCAGGCAACATTCCGGGAAAAACCCGTACCATGGCCGTTGCAGTATATACGGCAGTTCAGGCAGGAGATAGGGAGCAGGCGTATAAATGGGTTTTAATAATATGTGCCATGTCTTTCGTGTCAATGATTCTTATGAATTTCTGGAATACAAGACAATCAGGCAAAAAAGCCGAAGGGGAGGAATTTTAATGGCTCTTTATGTAGACATAAAAAAAAGGCTTGGAAAATTCAACCTTGAAGTGCAATTTAGCTCACAGCAGGGTATCATGTCTCTCCTCGGTTCCTCCGGCTCAGGTAAAAGCATGACATTGAAATGTATAGCGGGGATTGAAACCCCTGATGAAGGAAGGATAGTGCTTAACGACCGCATTTTATTTGATTCTGAAAAGAAAATAAATCTGCCTCCTCAAAATCGAAGGGTTGGATATCTCTTTCAGAACTATGCACTTTTTCCCAATATGACAGTAGAAGAAAACATCGGTGCAGGAGTAAAGCTGCCCAAAAAAGAAAAAGAAGTGTACGTACAGGAAAAAATCAAAATGTTTTTTCTCGAAGGTATGGAAAAAAAGCGTCCGTCACAATTGTCCGGGGGGCAGCAGCAAAGGGTTGCTCTGGCAAGGATGCTTGCTTCGGAACCCGATATAATTATGCTGGATGAGCCATTTTCCGCTCTGGACAGCTTTTTGAAATGGCAGCTTGAGCAGGAACTTATGGAAACCCTGACAAAATTCAACGGGACAGTGTTATTGGTTTCCCATAACAGAAATGAGGTATACCGTTTCTCTAATGATATAGCAGTAATTTCTGAAGGAAAAATCGAAACGGTAAATAAGAAGGAGGATTTATTTAACAATCCGAAAACCATTTCAGCAGCACTGCTCACAGGTTGTAAAAATATTTCTGCCATAAGGCGTTTATCAGATAATTCCCTATTGGCTATTGACTGGAACATAACTTTGGTTTGTAACAGAAATATACCTGAAAATACTAAATATGTGGGAATGAGAGCTCATTATTTCAAGTACTCTGAAAAAAATAACGGCTCAAATGTAATGTCTTGCGAATTGGTAAAAGTTATTGAAAATCCTTTTTCCTATATTATTATGCTTAAAAATCGAGACAGAAATTCTAATGAAAATAATTCGCAAGTCAGATGGGAGGTCAATAAAGACATATGGGAGGAAATCTGCAAAAAGTCTTTGCCCGTTAATTTGATTTTCCCTGAGGATTGTCTTCTGCTTCTTACCCAATAATTCTATATAGTTATTAATTTGAATATATGGTATATTATACAAAAAAATAGTTTGGCTTTGGGGGTTGCTATGGAGATTATATTATTTTTATTCTTTACTATTTTGTCGTTCTGTATATTGTATTTGATAATTCAGTCGGCAATTGACGGCTCAAAAACAGCCGAGGAAATCAGACAAATAAGAATGATATTGCAAAAGCAATATGGAGAATCACTAAAGCAGAATATACCATCGGATAATAATTATGAGGCTATGGATGTTCCGTATGATACCTGTCCGGCATGTGGAGCAACAGTTAAGCTTGATAATAACACTTGCCCGTCCTGTGGATTGAATCTGAACGGTGAAAACGGGTAGACAATATTAAGACAAAATTATATGATATCATAAAGCGGCTTTAATAAGTCGCTTTTATATATCATAATTTTGGAGGCATATTGCCGTGGAGCAGATACACATTATAACCAACCAGATAATAATTCTTACACTACTGGGACTGACAGGTTTTGCAGCAGGGAAAACAGGTTTTTTGCCTGAAAATTCTCACAAATATATATCAGCTTTGATTCTGAAAATAACCATGCCGTTTCTTATATTTACAACCATGGGGAATTATACTTTTACCCGTGAAACACTGACAAACGGTTTATATATTTTTATTCTAGGCGTTATTTTTATCCTTATTGCCGGGTTGATTGCCTTAGGCCAATGTAAAATACTGCGAATAAAGGAAAAGACAAAAAGCATATATATCGCCCAGTCAATGTTCGGAAATGTTATATTCATGGCATACCCTTTACTAAAAGCAATGTACGGGGATATAGGAATTGTTTATGCCATATTCTTTAATATCGCAAACGACGCAATCCTTTGGACACTGGGAATATACCTGTTTAACAAGCATAATACCAAAAGTTCCAGAGACAATCTACTTCACCTTATAAATCCTAATACACTTGCCTTTTTAGGCGGAATAGCAATGATATTCTTAAAATTTCAATTCAAAATTGAAAAAACCTATGCCTTCAAAAAGATTTGGAGCGTATTCTATGAGGCCTTCAACGGCTTGGGACACACTACTATTTACTTGTCCATGGTATTTATCGGATTAATACTTTCAGGTATAAAAATAACAGATTTTAATGACATAGTATCAAAGCTCAAATACTTTGTTTTATCTATGTTCAAGCTTCTTATAGTCCCGTTTGCAGCAATACTGTTTTTTAATCTTGCAAAAGGAGTTTTCAATCCCTTTGTTGTAAGAATAGTTGTATTGCAGCTGGCAATGCCTGCTTCAACAATTGTTTCTGCACTGGCACTTCAATATGATTCGGATTATAATGCAGCTACAGAAGGAATATTTGTTTCAACTATCCTTTCAATTATTACACTTCCATTGATAGTTTATTTGTTGGGATGATCATTCCGAATATTAAAAGTGAACGTTAAAAAAACGTTCGCTTTTTTTATTAGATTAATTGACAATACAGTCTTTTTATTGGTAATATAAAAGCATAAAAAAGACGAATTATTTTTGTGAAATTATAAAAAATGTTCATAAATAACAAATAAAATACAGGGGGCATATGTTATGTGTATTTCCAAGGATGCAAAGGTAGCTGTTATCATGGGCAGTGATTCAGACCTTTCAGTTATGAAAAGCTGTATTAAGATTTTAAAGGATTTCGAAATTGACTGTGAGGTAATGGTTTGTTCAGCACACAGAACACCTGATAAAGCATCACAGTTTGCTAAAAATGCAGAGGCTAACGGTTTTGATGTTATCATTGCAGCAGCAGGAAAAGCAGCACATCTTCCGGGTGTACTGGCAGCTTACACACCTATTCCTGTTATCGGAGTACCCATAAAATCCTCCACTATGGATGGATTGGATTCACTCCTTTCCATTGTTCAGATGCCTTCCGGAATTCCGGTTGCAACTGTTGCCATAGACGGTGCAGATAATGCTGCATTGCTGGCAATACAGATTCTTTCGGTTGCCTATCATGAATTAAGACATAAAATGATTGATTATAAAAAATCCCTTCAAGAAAAAGTAGAAAAGAAAAATGCGGAGCTTCAGAAAAAGCTTCTGGAAATATAGTTCTTAAATAATAGTTATAAGCAAATAAAAATAGGAAAAGCGGTTTTTCACAGGTAAAGCCGCTCACATATCTGGATAAAGGAGTTACCCATGTGTAATTTTGGTGATTGTTTGAAGTGCAGTAATCCCGATTGTTTTGATGAAAGATTGGATAAGATGCACGAAGAATGCGGCGTGTTTGGCGTATATTCATTGGACGGCAATGAAGTAGATGTGGCCGGGTTAACATACTACGGTCTTTATGCACTCCAGCACAGAGGTCAGGAGAGTGCCGGAATAGCAGTAAGCGACAGGGAAACCATAGTATTTCACAAAGACATGGGACTGGTGCCCGAAATTTTCGACAAGGTAATGCTAAACCACTTAAAAGGTACCATGTCAGTCGGACACGTTCGTTATTCCACCACAGGAGCAAGCAGAAGAGAAAATGCTCAGCCTATAGTAGTAAGATCAAGGAACGGACAACTGGCACTTGCACACAACGGCAATATAGTAAATGCTTCTATGCTCAGAGAACAGATGGAAGAAAATGGTACAATTTTTCAAACAACTAATGATACCGAAGTACTTATAAATCTTATAACTAAACATAGTATTACTTCAGAAACTCTGGAAGAAGCTGTGGAAAAAATGATGGTGGATGTAAAGGGTTCTTACGGTCTTATACTTATGACTGCCAGTAAGATGCTAGGAGTGAGGGACCCGTACGGAATAAGGCCTTTATGCATTGGTAAAACTGCGGGAGCATATGTTCTGGCTTCCGAATCATGCGCATTGGACGCAGTAAATGCTGAATTTATCAGAGACGTTGAACCTGGAGAAATAGTAATAATAGAAAATGATGAAATCAGGTCAGTAAGACCCTTTAACAAAAAAGATACAAAACTCTGTATATTTGAATTTGTATATTTTGCAAGACCTGACAGTGTTATAGACTGTGCAAGCGTTCAGCAATCCAGATATGAAGCGGGTAAACGTCTGGCAATAGAGCATCCTGTAGAAGCTGATGTGGTAATTGGAGTTCCTGACTCAGGTATTTCTGCTGCAATCGGTTTTTCAAATCAGACCGGGATACCATACGGTGAAGGGCTTGTTAAAAACAGGTATGTGGGCAGAACCTTCATTCAGCCAAGTCAGGGTATGAGAGAAGTAGCCGTTAGGATAAAGCACAATGCCATAAAAAAATCCGTTGAGGGAAAAAGGGTTGTTATCATTGATGACTCCATTGTAAGAGGAACAACCACCAGAAGGATAGTTCAGGTTCTTAAAAAAGCGGGTGCAAAGGAAGTTCACATGAGAGTAAGCTCGCCGCCTATAAAATTCCCATGCTATTTTGGAATTGATATATCTTCCAGAAAGGAACTTGTGGCAGATAAGCTTTCAGTTGAAGAAATCAGAGAGATGATATGTGCCGACACGTTGGGGTATCTTAGTTTGGAAGGGCTACTAAAAACTCCTATTGGCTCTAAACGAGGTTTTTGTTCGGCATGTCTTGATGGAAATTATCCCATTGAGGTTCCTGAAGAAGGAGATAAATTCAGCTGCGGCTGTTAAATAGATATTAACAAATTTCTTTGGAGGTAAATTGCATGACCACTTATAGAGAAGCAGGTGTAGATGTTGAGGCAGGTTATGAATCTGTCAAATTAATGAAGAATCATGTAAAGCGCACATTCAGGCCTGAGGTTATGACAGAACTGGGCGGCTTCGGAGGACTTTTCAGTCTGGATAAATCAAAGTATGAACAGCCGGTATTGGTTTCGGGAACTGATGGAGTAGGAACAAAGCTTAAAGTTGCATTTTTGACAGACAAGCATGATACTGTGGGTATTGACTGTGTTGCAATGTGTGTAAACGATATAGTATGCAGTGGTGCGGAGCCTCTGTTCTTTCTGGACTATATTGCAGTCGGAAAAAATTATCCTGAAAAGGTTGCTCAAATTGTAAAAGGGGTAGCCGATGGCTGCGTAATGTCAGGCTGTTCTCTTATAGGAGGAGAAACCGCTGAAATGCCGGGGTTTTATCCTGTTGACGAATATGATTTAGCAGGTTTTACTGTAGGAATTGTTGATAAAAACAAGATAATAGACGGTAAAAAAATCAAAGCAGGGGATAAATTAATCGGACTTCCGTCATCCGGAATTCACAGTAACGGATACTCTCTTGTAAGAAAGCTTATAAACCCTACTGAAAACAACCTTAAAGAATATGTTGAAAAGCTGGGTTGTACTTTAGGAGAAGAACTTCTAAAGCCAACAAAAATATATGTAAAAACAATTCTTGACCTTATTGAAAAATTTGAAATAAAGGGAATATCCCATATTACAGGCGGAGGATTCATAGAGAATATTCCGAGAATGATTCCTGAGGGTTTGCGTGTTAAAATCCAAAAAGGTACATGGCCTGTGCTTCCTATATTTGATTTACTCAGGGACCTTGGCAATATGGCGGATAAAGACATTTTTAATACCTTCAATATGGGAATTGGAATGATTCTGGCTGTTGATGCACAAAAAGCTGAGGAAATCATCACTTACCTTGATTCTCAAGGTGAAAAGGCTTACCTTATCGGTTCAATCGCCGAAGGCGAAGCAGGGGTGGATATATGTTAAATGTAGGTATACTGGTATCAGGTGGAGGCTCAAATCTCCAAGCCATTATAGACAAGGTGGAAAGCGGCTACATTAAAAATGTCAAAATAGTTACAGTGGTTTCCAGCAGACCTGATGCTTACGCTCTGGAAAGGGCAAAACAGCATGGTATCAAAGGCATATGTATATCCAGAAAAACTTTTAACAACATAGAGGAATACGACGAAGCTCTGATAAGTCATTTTAAAGCATTTGAGGTTGATTTGGTTGTAATGGCAGGGTTCCTTTCTATACTTGGGGAACGTTTTACAAGGGCTTATGAAGGCAGGGTAATAAACATTCATCCTGCTTTGATTCCTTCTTTTTGCGGAAAAGGTTTTTATGGAATCATACCTCATCAGAAGGTACTTGAGACGGGTGTCAAAGTTACCGGAGCCACAGTACATTTTGTTGAACTTGAGGCTGATGCAGGGCCTATAATACTTCAAAAAGCAGTTTATGTGCAGGAGGATGATACACCTGAAATTTTGCAAAAGAGAGTAATGGAACAGGCTGAATGGGAAATATTACCTGAGGCAGTACGGCTTTTTGCGGAAAACAGGTTGGTAGTAGAAGGAAGACGAGTTAAGATAATTTAGTTTAAATAAAGTGATTGGAGGATTTTTTAAATGATTAAGCGCGCATTAATAAGTGTTTCAGACAAAACAGGTATTGTTGAGTTTGCATCTGCCCTGACTTCAAAGGGTGTGGAGATAATTTCTACCGGAGGTACTGCAAAAACACTTACAGAAGCAGGATTAAAGGTTATAAACATATCTGATATAACAGGTTTCCCGGAATGTCTTGACGGAAGAGTAAAAACTCTTCATCCAAAAGTACATGCAGGACTTCTTGCAATAAGAAGCAACGAAGAACACATGAAGCAAATCAAGGAACTTGGTGTTGAAACAATTGACATGGTAATAATAAACCTTTACCCCTTCAAACAGACAATTTTAAAAGGTAATGTAGAGTTGGAAGAAGCTATAGAAAACATTGACATAGGCGGTCCCACAATGCTTAGGGCAGCTGCTAAGAACTATCAGGATGTTGCAGTTATTGTTGATCCTGTTGATTATGAAAATGTACTTAACGAAATGAACGAATCAGGAGATGTCAGTGTAAAGACTAAGTTCAGACTGGCCTACAAGGTTTTTGAACACACAAGTCATTACGATACATTAATTGCAAAATATCTGAGAGACACTCTTGGAGATATTGATTTTCCTGAAACGTTATCTCTTACCTATGAAAAGGTTCAGGATATGCGTTATGGAGAAAACCCGCATCAAAAAGCAGTATTCTATAAAGAAGTCGGAGCAAACAGAGGACTTCTCCCAAGTGCAGTACAACTTCACGGTAAAGAACTTTCCTTCAATAATATAAATGATACTAATGGAGCTATTGAGCTTGTCAAGGAATTCGACGAGCCAACTGTTGTTGCAGTAAAGCACACAAATCCTTGTGGTGTTGGCAGTGCTGATAATATACACGATGCCTATGTAAGGGCATATGAATCCGATCCAGTTTCAATCTATGGCGGAATAATTGCTGCAAACAGGGAAATTGACAAGGCAACTGCTGAAGAAATCAACAAAATATTTGTTGAAATTATTGTAGCACCTTCTTTTACAGAAGAGGCACTGGCTGTTTTAACACAAAAGAAGAATGTCAGATTGCTAAAGCTTGAAGACATATCGGAGAAGATTTCACCTGACTCATATGATATGAAAAAGGTTGCAGGCGGTTTATTGGTTCAAAAATATAATAGCCTCCTCTTCAATCAGGAAGACTTGAAATGTGTAACAAATCTACAGCCAACCAAGGAACAGATGGAAGATCTGATTTTTGCAATGAAGGTTGTAAAGCATACAAAGTCAAATGCAATAACTCTTGCAAAGGGCAAAATGACAATAGGTGTTGGCCCGGGTCAAACAAACAGAATTGTACCTACAAAGGTAGCTATCGAATATGCAGGAACCAGATCACAGGGTGCTGTAATGGCATCTGACGCTTACTTCCCGTTCTCAGATTGTGTTGAAGCCGCTGCGGCTGCAGGTATTAAGGCTATTATACAGCCCGGTGGTTCAATAAGAGATCAGGAATCCATTGACGCATGCAATAAATACGGAATCGCAATGGTGTTTACAGGAATGAGACACTTTAAGCACTAAAAAAGCCTACCTCCTGTGTTACAGGATTGATTGCCTGTAGCACAGGAGGCATGATACGTGGAGGTATATATGAAGGTTCTTGTAGTCGGTGGGGGAGGAAGAGAGCATACTATTGTATGGAAGCTCTCACAAAGCCCTAAAATAACTAAATTATACTGTGCACCGGGAAATGGCGGTATTTCCGGTATTGCAGAATGTGTTCCCATAAAAGCAATGGACTTAGACGGAATATTAACTTTTTCAAAAGAAAACAAAGTTGATATGGTTGTGGTTGCACCTGACGACCCTCTTGCTGCCGGGTTGGTTGACAAGCTGACAGAAGCGGGTATAAGGGCTTTCGGGCCTGTAATGGCGGCAGCAATAATAGAAGGCAGCAAGGCTTTTTCAAAGGATTTAATGAAAAAATACAATATACCTACAGCAGGCTATATGGTATTTGACAACTGCTCAGAAGCATTACAATATCTGGATACTTCCTCGGCTCCTATTGTTGTAAAGGCTGACGGTCTTGCTTTGGGCAAAGGCGTAATAATTGCTCAGACCATACAGGATGCAAAGGATGCCGTAAACGGTATGATGAAGGATAAGGTTTTCGGTGATGCCGGAAGCAGAGTTGTAATAGAAGAATTTATTCAGGGGCCAGAGGTTTCTATATTGGCGTTTACAGACGGAAATACTATTGTCCCTATGGTTTCATCACAGGACCATAAGCGTGCCTTTGACAACGACCAAGGACCCAATACGGGCGGAATGGGAACTTTTTCTCCAAGCCCTCTTTATGATAAAAAGCTGGCTGACTACTGTATGAAGGAAGTATTTATGCCTACAGTAGAAGCTATGAACAAAGAAGGACGTAAATTCAAGGGAGTTCTTTATTTTGGCTTGATGATAACGAAGGACGGCCCTAAAGTTTTAGAATATAATGCCCGTTTTGGAGACCCTGAAACACAGGTTGTTCTTCCAAGATTAAAAACTGACCTTTTAGAAATTTTTGAAGCAATTATTGACGAAAAACTTAGCGAAATAAACATAGAATGGGATGACAATTCGGCTGTATGCGTAATAGCTGCTTCCGGCGGTTATCCGGGCAAGTATGCCACAGGAATCGAAATAAACGGTATTGACAAGGCCGAAGAAAACAACGAGACTATCGTGTTCCACGCAGGTACATCCTGCAAAGACGGTAAGTATTATACTGCCGGAGGACGTGTACTTGGTGTTACTGCAGTTGAGTCAACAATGGACAAAGCAATCCAAAAGGCATACGCAGGAATTGCAAAAATACAGTTTGAGGGTATGCATTACAGAAAAGATATTGGAAGAAAGTAGTCTTATAGCTACTGATTGTTAAGTACAAAAAAGGGAGAATAAAAAGCGTTTAGCTTTTTATTCTCCCTTTTTGAACTTGTTATTAATATTATCTCAACTTATATTTCTTTAGCTTGTTATCCAACTGCTTAACCAACTGATTCAAGCTTTCTGATGCAATCTTCATATCATCAATAATTTTAAGCTGATTTTCGGTAGTAGCAGCAACTTCCTCGCTTGACGCTGCTGTCTGCTGAGATACAGATGATATATTTTCTATTGCGCTGATAACTTCGCTCTTGTCTGTTTGCATCTTAATAACTGCTTCATTTACGTCATTAATTTTTGAAACTATAAAATCAATAGCATTTGCAATATCGCTGAAAGAGCTGTTTGTCTTATCAACAGCAATATTTTGTTCCTGTGATACCTTTTTCATTATTTCCATTGAAGAAATAGCCAAAGCGGATTCTTCCTGAATACTTTCCATCATGTTGTTTATCTCTTCAGTGGACTTTCTGCTCTGGTCTGCCAGCTTACGTACTTCGTCGGCAACTACGGCAAAGCCTTTTCCTGCTTCACCGGCTCTTGCTGCTTCTATGGCAGCGTTTAAAGCAAGGAGATTGGTTTGTTCAGCTATGTTTTCAATTGATTCAACGAAAAGACCGATATCTTTTGTTGTGTTTGTAAGATTTTCAACAACCGCAAATATTTTTTCAGAAGTTTCATAGGTTTCTTTTGACTTGTCCCTCAGTGTTGTAACTGCCTTCAGACCTACTGTATTCAAGTCAATAATTTTGTTTGTTTCGTTTGTAATTCCACTGTAGCTTTCATATACAAAATTAATCTGATCAGAAAGCTTATCAACAACCTGTACACCCATTTGAGCTTCTGCAGCCTGTGCTGAAGCACCTTTTGCTATTTCATCAATTGTCTTTGAAATCTCTTCAATAGCATTTGATGCATTTTCTGCTGTAGAAGATACTTTTCTGGATGCTTGTGTTATAGATAAGGAGAGATTAAAGAAACTTTCTATCAGTGAACGTATATCACTGATTACGATATTTACTACAGAAGCTACAAAGCCCAGAATACCATATTGCTTAGGCTCAATCATTCGTGAAAAATCTCCTGACTTGAACCCATCAATATCTTTAGAGAATGTTTTGATAGTTGATTTGTATTGTAATCCTGACAAAACTATGAAGGTTATACAAGATACAAGACATGCAAAGAAAGTATACACAGCAAATACCGGTTTGCCGCTGATAATACCTCCGATAATACACAAAACAATACTAATTATAGCACCAATACCATATAAATTGGTGGAGCTACTTCTTTCCTCAGTTTTTTTCATAACATGAATCCCCCCGATTTAGGTAAATATGTATTTGTTTTAAATATATACTTCATTATACAACAATAATTCGAAATTGAAAATTAAATTCCTTCTGATATTAGAAATACTTTACAATTTATCAAAATTAACAGATTGACATCCAGTGTATCATTGTATACAATTATACACACATACAAAAATTCATTAATACACAAAAGCAATATCCTATGATATTTTAATATTTTTTTGCAGGAGGTTTAATAAATGATAGAGTTTAATAAAAAATCCAATACATTGGAGCAAACCCAGTACAGGTACGCACTTCAGGACATTTCAGAGCCAAATTTATATAGAGAGATATATAACTATGACGATGTTCCAAAGTGTGCCTTTAATCACCGTAGAGTACCTATGTACCCTGCTGATGAGATTTGGATAACGGATACAACTTTCAGAGACGGACAGCAGTCACGTGCACCTTATACCGTAGAACAGATTGTTAAGCTATACGAATATCTTCATCAGCTGTCAGGACCAAAGGGTTTGATACGTCAGACTGAGTTTTTTCTCTATAGCGACAAGGATAAGGAAGCTGTATATAAATGTATGGAATTAGGCTATGATTTCCCGGAAATAACCAGTTGGATAAGAGCTTCAAAAAGCGATTTCAAACTTGCGAAAGACATGGGAATGAAAGAGACCGGCTTTTTGGTAAGCTGTTCCGATTATCATATTTTCAGAAAACTCAAAATGACAAGAAAACAGGCTATGGAAAGTTATCTGAGTGTTATAAAGGAAGCATTAAGTGTTGGTATTAAACCAAGATGCCATCTTGAAGATATAACAAGAGCTGATTTCTACGGATTTGTTATTCCTTTTGCATTAGAACTCAGAAAATTGATGGACGAAAGCGGAGTGCCTATAAAAATCAGGGCTTGCGATACAATGGGATATGGTGTTGCTTATCCAGGGGCTGCACTTCCTAGAAGTGTTCCCGGAATAATCTACGGTTTAAGACACCACGCCGGTTTCCCAAGTGAATTACTTGAATGGCACGGTCATAATGATTTTTACAAAGCTGTCAGCAATTCTTCAACAGCATGGTTATATGGCTGTTCATCAGTCAATTGTTCTCTTCTGGGTATTGGAGAGAGGACCGGCAACACTCCTCTTGAAGCTATGGTTTTTGAATATGCATCTCTTAGAGGAACAACGGATGGTATGGATACCAGAATTATTACTGAGATTGCAGAATACTACGAAAAAGAGCTTGATTATGAAATTCCGCCGAGAACACCTTTCGTAGGAAAGCACTTCAATGTTACACAGGCCGGTATACATGCAGACGGACTTTTGAAGGATGAAGAGATATATAATATATTTAATACGGACAAGCTGCTTAACAGACCTATAGGTGTTGCAATAACTCAAACCTCCGGTCTTGCCGGTATTGCATTATGGATTAACAATAATTTCAGGTTTAGAGGAAATGAGTTAATTGACAAAAAAGATGAAAGAGTCGGAAAAATAAAAGAGTGGGTAGATGCCCAGTACCAGGCAGGCAGAATTACCTCTATCAGCGATAAGGAAATGCTCAAAGGTATTAGGGAAATAGCACCGGATATTATTCCTTCTTAAAAATATGGTAATTAACATATGGCTTTTTTACGTAAAAATGTTATTATATTAAGCGGATACAAAATATTGCAAATCGATTTTATTAATATAAGAATTAGGGGGTAATTTTCATAATGGGTTTGAACTTGGCACAAAAAATTATAAAGAATCATCTTGTTAGCGGAGATATGGTTGCAGGAAGTGAAATTTCCATAAAAATTGACCAGACTCTTACACAGGATTCTACCGGAACAATGGCTTACTTGCAGTTTGAAGCTATTGGAATTCCAAGAGTTAAGACTAAAAAATCAGTAGCATATATCGATCACAACACTTTACAGGCAGGCTTTGAAAACGCTGATGACCACAAGTATATACAGACAGTTACTTCAAAGCACGGTATATACTTTTCTAAGCCCGGAAACGGCATATGCCATCAGGTACAACTAGAACGTTTCGGAGTACCCGGAATGACACTGCTGGGCTCTGACAGTCATACACCAACCGGAGGCGGAATAGGAATGCTTGCAATTGGAGCCGGCGGTCTTGACGTTGCCGTTGCAATGGGCGGCGGGCCATACTATCTCACAATGCCTAAAGTCTGTAAGGTTGAGTTGACAGGTAAACTAAATCCATGGTCTACTGCAAAAGATATTATATTGGAAGTTTTAAGGGTAATGTCTGTTAAGGGCGGAGTTGGAAAGGTTGTTGAATACGCGGGAGAGGGAATAAAGTCTCTTACTGTACCTGAAAGAGCAACTATTACAAATATGGGTGCCGAACTTGGTGCAACAACTTCAATTTTCCCAAGTGACGACGTAACACTGGAATTCCTGAAGGCTCAGGGCAGAGAGCAGGATTGGGTTGAGCTTTTACCGGATACTGACGCAGTATATGAAGAACATATTGTTATTGATTTATCAACTGTTGAGCCAATGGCAGCAAAACCACACAGCCCTGACAACGTAGAAAAGATATCAACTATCGGAAAATTAAAAGTTGATCAGGTAGCAATAGGAAGCTGTACAAATTCCTCATACATGGATATGATGAAGGTGGCTGCAATATTAAAGGGCAAGACTATAAATCCAAATGTAAGCCTGGTAATTGCACCCGGTTCAAAGCAGGTTTTGACTATGCTAGCTCAAAACGGAGCTTTAGCGGATATGGTTTCAGCAGGAGCCAGAATTCTTGAGTCAGCATGCGGCCCATGTATCGGTATGGGACAAGCACCTTGCTCGGATGCAGTTTCACTGAGAACATTTAACAGAAACTTTGAAGGAAGAAGCGGAACTACTTCTGCAAAGGTTTATCTGGTAAGTCCTGAAGTTGCTGCTGCAAGCGCTCTTACAGGTGTATTAACCGACCCGAGAGAACTCGGAGAGGCTCCAAAGATTGAAATGCCTAAAGAGTTTGTTATAAACGATAATTTGGTTGTAGAACCTGCTCCGGAAGGAAGCGACGTTGAGGTTGTCAGAGGCCCGAATATCAAGCCTTTCCCTATTAACAAAGCACTTTCTGATAAAGTTGAGGGTAAAGCTCTGATAAAGGTTGGAGATAATATAACTACTGACCATATAATGCCTTCAAATGCAAAATTGCTTCCTTACAGATCAAATGTTCCTTACCTTGCTGAATTCTGTCTGACCCCTTGTGATGCTGAATTCCCTGCAAGAGCAAAGGAAAACGGAGGAGGCTTCATAATCGGAGGCTCAAACTACGGACAGGGTTCAAGCAGAGAACATGCGGCTCTTGCACCATTACAGCTGGGAATCAAGGGAGTTATTGCAAAATCCTTTGCCAGAATTCATATGGCTAACCTTATAAATTCTGGAATCATACCAATGACTTTTGAAAACGAAGCAGATTACGATACAATAGATATGAATGATGAACTTGCAATTGATAATGCTATAGGACAGGTTAAAAATGCCGATACTATAGTTGTTAAGAATCTCACAAAGAATACACAGTTTAATGCAAAGGTTACTTTGTCAGACAGACAGGTGCAGATGGTTCTTGCAGGTGGATTGCTTAACTATACCAAAGTAAACAATGGTTAAAAAAATATGCCCTAAGGGGAGTAAATAAAATGGCTAGGCTGGACTACGATGAAAGTGATAACTTAGTAAATTCATTAAGGGGCAGGGTTTTCAATCAGCTTCGCAAACAGATTCTGACAGGAGCGTACAAACCCGGAGACAGTCTGATAGAGCTGCGTCTTTCAGAGGAGCTTGGAGTTAGCAGGACACCTATACGAGAAGCTATCAGGCAGCTTGAACTTGAAGGTCTGGTAGTATCTATACCAAACAAAGGTGCGGTAGTAAAGGGCGTTACTGATCAGGACGTTGAAGACATATTTACTATCAGAACAATGATTGAAGGTCTTGCTGCCAGATGGGCTGCTGAAAAGATTACCGAGGAAGAGATTATTGAACTCAAAGAAGCTCTTGAGTTTGAGGAGTTCTATACGATAAAGAACGACGCGGAGCATCTGATGAGATACGACTCCAAATTTCACGATATTATTTTCAGAGCCTGCAAGAGCAGACCTTTGATGCATATGTTAAGTACTTTTCATCACTATATACAAAATGCCAGAAACAATTCATTTGAAACACCGGGCAGACCGGCAAAAGCACTTGATGAGCACCGTGCAATATTTGAGGCAATAATAAGAAAAGACGGAAAAACTGCTGAGAAGCTAACAGTAGAGCATATCAGAAATGCCAGCAGGATTTTCAATGAAAAGCATCAGAAATAGATATTATATATACTATAAAAGCCTTGGAAGGGTTGCCTTCCAAGGCTTTTATAGTAATATTTCTTATAAATAAAAAAAGAAACCTTGCAAATATGCAAAGCTTCTTTTGGTGACCCATAGGGGATTCGAACCCCTGTTACCGCCGTGAGAGGGCGGTGTCTTAGGCCACTTGACCAATGGGCCATTTTTCAATGACAAAAGCTATTATAGCATGGTGATTTCTATTTTTCAAGTGCGGTTTACAAAATTTTATAAAATCTTTTATAAGTATGTGTTATAATAACTCCTGTAAAAATTTAAATATAGGAGTTATATTTATTATATGAAGCTACCGATTGAATTTGTTGAGAAAATGGAAGGTCTGATGGGTGATGAATTCAACAGCTACCTTGAATCATATAAAAAACCAAGATTTTATGGTCTTAGAGTAAATACTCTGAAGATTTCAGTGGAAGAATTCTTAAAAATTGCGCCCTTTCATCTTGAACCTGTTCCCTGGACCAAAGATGGTTTTTATTATCAGGAGGGAGATAATCCGGGGAGACATCCCTACTATTATGCGGGACTATACTACATTCAGGAGCCTAGTGCCATGCTGCCGGGAGCTGTTATAGGAGTGAAGCCGGGAGATAAGGTTTTAGACCTTTGTGCCGCACCGGGAGGTAAAACTGTGCAAATGGCTACACAGATGCAAGGACAGGGTTTGCTTGTGGCTAATGA
Organism: Ruminiclostridium papyrosolvens DSM 2782; assembly: GCF_029318685.1. Taxonomy (NCBI): domain Bacteria; kingdom Bacillati; phylum Bacillota; class Clostridia; order Eubacteriales; family Oscillospiraceae; genus Ruminiclostridium; species Ruminiclostridium papyrosolvens. Next base: position 3,231,099 of record NZ_CP119677.1, on the reverse strand, counting down.
TATAAATTCAGAGAGAGTAAAGGCGTTAGTAAAGAATGTTGAGCTGGCAGGAGTGAGAAATGCTATAGTTCTCAATGAAACCCCGAATAAGCTGGCTGTAAACTTTGAGAACTACTTTGACAAAATTATGGTTGATGCGCCTTGCTCAGGTGAAGGTATGTTTCGTAAAGACGAGGATGCCATAAAAAGCTGGGAAAAGTACAAATGTGAAAAGTGCTGCACAATGCAGTGGGATATTCTGCAGAAGGTTGATACTATGTTAAAGCCCGGAGGCATTATATTATATTCAACCTGTACCTTCTCGCCTGAAGAGGATGAGTTAATGATAGAAAGGTTTATGGACGAGCATAAAGGGAACTACGAGCTAGTGGAAATACCTAAAGCAGGAGGCATTGAGGGAGGTCGTACTCATTGGTCAAAAGGAGGCTATGACTTTGGTAAGGCTGCCCGTTTATGGCCACATAGACTTAATGGAGAAGGACATTTTGCGGCATTGCTGAGAAAAAAAGACTCAGAAGAAAACACAAGCAGTCATGCTGATTCATTATACAAGTCTGCAGATAAGTCTCAGGCAGCTAAAATAAACGATATCAGGGATGTTAAAGAATATAACTCTCAGTTGGGAGAATTTCTTGAAAATAACACTAACCTGAGTCTTGAGGGATATTTATTTCAAAAGGGTGTCAATCTGTATCATTTACCCGTTGAATGCCCTGATTTATCAGGACTGAAGGTTGCAAAATTTGGCTGGTATCTTGGCGAAAGCGGAAACAAAGGTTTTATTCCTTCCCATTCCTTTGCAGTATCAATGAATATACGAGAACTAAAGAATATTACAAACTTCAGGTCTGATTCACGTGAGGTTAACAGTTATTTGAAGGGTGAAACGCTAATGGTTTCAGGTGAAAAAGGTTATACTGGTGTTTGTGTGGATGATTTTCCTCTTGGATGGGCCAAGCAAACAGGAGATATGCTGAAAAATCTATATCCAAAAGGGTGGAGAAAGATGTCCTGAGCTATTAAATCCCTAAAAATAAGGAGAGTATATTTTGAAACAGAAGCAACGGTTGGATAAGGTTATTTCAAATTTTGGGTTTGGTTCAAGAAATGATATAAAAAGTGCAGTTAAAAAAGGTCTGGTTACAGTAGACGGTGCAATAGTAAAAGACAGTGGAATTCATGTTGACCCTGAAGCAAGTATTATTGAAATAAACGGAGAAAGGCTGAATTACCGCAAGTTTATATACATCATGATGAATAAGCCGCAGGGAGTTATTTCGGCTACCAGTGACAGAAAGCAAAGAACTGTTTTTGATATTCTGCCTGAAGAATACAAATGTTTTGAGCTTTTTCCGGCAGGAAGGCTGGACATAGATACAGAAGGTCTTGTACTCATGACAAATGACGGACAGCTGTCCCATGAAATACTTTCACCCAAAAAGCATGTTCCCAAACAGTATTATGCAAAAGTTCTTGGAAGGGTCAATCAGGAGGATGCAGACGCATTTCGTCAGGGAGTAACTCTTGATGATGGGTATAGTACGCTTCCGGCGGTTCTGGAAGTATTAAAATCCGATGAATTATCAGAAATAAAGCTTACAATTGTAGAGGGGAAATTCCATCAGGTAAAGAGAATGTTTGAGGCTGTAGGCAAAAAAGTAATTTATTTAAAACGTCTCAGCATGGGAAATCTTAGGCTGGATGAGAATTTGAAACTTGGGGAATGTAAGGAACTTGGAGAAAGTGATATTGAACTGCTAAAGCAAGCAGTAATTCCAGATAATAAAAAATAGTTGAGGTTAGAGATATGAATAAAAAGAGTGTACAAAAACTGGTGCTTTTCCTGACAGGACTTGAGCAAAGAATTATAGACAATTCAAGCTTTTTTAAGGGCATAGTTATAAAGCTCAAATCAGGTACAAAACAGTATGAAGCTAATATTAGCCTAAAGGATGAAAAGCTGTTTCTAAATTATAATGGCAGAACCGATAAACTTGAGATTTCATGGCTTAGTGCCAGAGTCTCAAAGATTGCCGAAAGCTACGAAGCTTTAACCCTTACTTATGAAGAAAGAGGGACTTCCATACTAATTGAAGCAGATGACAAAAATGTTAAAATGAGGACAAAAGATACTGAGACCATAGAATCCTCAAAAGGTCATAATGAAACCGCACAGATTGCAAACAGGGATTACTTTATAAAAGTCGGACCTGCGGATGATGTTTTAAAAGCAATTGGTATTCTTGGGGAAAACGGCAAAATCAGAAACGATATGATTAGGAAGTACAACCAGATTGACCACTATATTGAGTTGGTTGACGGTATGCTTAAATCATTATGCTCAAAATACGGAAGCTTAAATGTAATTGACTGCGGATGCGGGAAGTCATACCTTTCATTTGTTCTGAACTATTATATCAAGGATGTACTGAAAAAGAACTGCTATTTTACAGGTTTGGACATTTCTAAAACGGTAATTGATGCATCCCATAAAATTGCTGATAGCCTTGATTACAAAAACATGGATTTCAAAATTACTGATATAAGAGATTATACTGCCGATAAGGATACTCATCTTGTAATAAGTCTTCACGCTTGTGATACTGCTACAGATGAAGCAATAAGTCTGGCTGTGAGGAACAATGCAAAAGCAATGGTTATGGTACCCTGCTGCCAAAAGGAAATATTGAGTCAGTATTCTTTTGATATGCTTCAAAGCATTACTAAACATGGCGTTCTGAAAGCACGTTTAGCAGATGTACTTACTGATGGGATACGATTGCTGATTCTCGAGGCACTTGGATATAAGGTATCTATCGTGGAATATGTATCACCTCTTGAAACACCAAAAAATCTTATGATAAGGGCTGAAAAAGCAGGAGGTATAAACTACGGACTTATAAATGAATACAAGAAGCTTAAAGATACGTTGGGAATACATCCTACTATTGAAAAGCTCATACAGCCATATTTTTAACTGTATATGGCAATTTTTGACAAAAATAAATTCAAATAGTATAATATTCTGGTAAATAGCATCATTCATGTTATGTGTTTAAAGATACATTAAGGAGGGAGCTACATGGCACAGAAGACTTATGATAATAATGGAGTATTTTTGTCCAAAAAAAAGTTGTACAGCGGAGATAAGGTAATTCTAAAATATAACGGGTTACTTTCCCAAGCTGGAGCAGAGGATATATATGTTCATGTTGGTTTCGGAGAAAGTTGGGATGATAGGTATTTTGTCACTATGACAAAAGAAAACAGCTCATTTGTGGCCGAAATTGATATAAAAGACGGTAAGAGCTGCGGTATTTGTTTTAAGGATGCAGCAGATAACTGGGATAATAATTCCGGTGAAAATTACGTTTTTACCATATCCCAAAAAACTGTCAGAAAGAAAAGTATGACAAAAAGGCCAAAAAAGCAAAATAAAGCATTAAAGCTTTGATTAGTTATCACATTTTGGCTATTTTTGCAGGATATTTTATTTTAATATCGAATAGGTAAATTCGGATATATTTATTTTTAATTATATGTATAATATTATCCGGTGTTGAAAAAATATTTTATATGTTATTAATTGTGATAAGGTACAGTATGATTGTTTACAGTAGTTTGTCCGGAGTGTTACATACTGCTGATAATTAAAAGATGGGGGTTAGGTTTATGAAAAGCGTTATCCGCGACATATCTTTGGCAGATAAAGGAAAGCAGAAAATTGAATGGGTAAGAAAAAACATGCCTCTTCTCAGAAGTCTTGAGGATGAGTTTCGGGAGACAAAGCCCTTTGACGGAGTAAGAGTTGTAGTGTCAGTTCATTTGGAGGCTAAAACAGCTTATCTTGCAAAGTTATTTGCAATTGGAGGAGGAGAGGTTTCCGTTACGGGGAGTAATCCGTTATCCACCCAGGATGACGTAGCAGCCGGCCTCGTAGCAGATGGGCTTGATGTATACGCATGGTACAATTCAACTAAGGAAGAGTATGAGGAGCATTTGAATCTTGCCTTAGGATATAAGCCAAATATTATCATCGATGACGGAGGAGATTTGGTTAATCTGCTGCATACCAAGAGAAAAGAGCTTCTTCCGCATATTATGGGTGGATGTGAAGAAACAACTACAGGTGTACTTCGTTTAAAGGCAATGGAAAAAGAAGGTGTACTTAAATTTCCGATGGTTGCGGTAAATAATGCAAACTGTAAGTACTTGTTTGATAACAGGTATGGTACGGGACAATCTGTGTGGGATGGTATTAACAGAACAACAAACCTTATTGTAGCCGGAAAGAATGTAGTTGTTGCAGGCTACGGATGGTGCGGCAAAGGTATTGCCATGAGAGCTAAAGGCTTCGGAGCCAGTGTTATTGTTACTGAAGTTGACCCTATTAAGGCAGCAGAAGCAGTTATGGACGGATTCAAGGTAATGAAAATGTCCGATGCCGCAAAAGTTGGAGATTTCTTTATAACCGTAACCGGATGCAGAGATGTTATTACAGCAGAACATTTCAATCTTATGAAAGACGGAGCTATTCTCTGTAATGCAGGACATTTTGATGTTGAGGTTTCAGTTGAAGAATTAGAGAAAATAGCTGTTGAGAAACAGACTCAGAGACATAATATTACAGGCTACAAGATGGAGAACGGAAGATGGATAAATCTTCTGGCTGAAGGCAGACTTGTAAATCTTGCTGCAGGCGACGGACATCCTGCTGAGATAATGGATATGAGCTTTGCTCTTCAAGCACTGTCAGCACAATATATGTTAAAAAATTACAGTAAACTTGGGAACAAGGTAATTGACGTTCCTGCTGATTTAGATAAAATGGTTGCAACCATGAAACTAAAATCATGGGGAGTAAAAATAGATAAGCTTTCTAAAGAGCAAAAGAATTATCTCAACAGTTGGGCAGAGTAAAAAGATTAAAATTGCATTATGAAAAGATTAAGCATATTAATCGATATTTACATAAAATGTCGGTAATATGCTTAATTTTTAATTGAAAAGGTGAAAGGATGAATATTATGTTTGACATACTTATAAAAAATGCCGAATTAATAACCAACGATGAAAGTAAGCCGTTGATTACCTGCGGATACATAGGAATTAAGGATGGGCGTATTGCTTTTATTTCAGACAGCCTTCCTGAAAATGCAGAAGCTAGAGAGGTAATTGACGGAAGAAACAAGATTGCAATGCCCGGTCTGGTAAACGCCCATAGTCACAGTGCCATGACGCTAATGAGAAATTATGCAGATGATATGGCACTTGAAAAATGGTTGTTTGATAATATTTTCCCTGTAGAAGCAAAACTGACGGATAAAGATGTACACTGGGGTACTATGCTTGGTATCTCTGAAATGCTTAAATCAGGAATTACTGCTTTTGCTGATATGTATATGTTTATGGACGAGGTTGCAAGGGCTGTAACTGAAACAGGTATAAAGGCAAACCTTTGCAAAAGCCCGGTTCAGTTTTTCGAGGACGGACAACTGAAAAGACTTGATAAAAGTCAGGGAACAATTGATTATTACAACAGCTATCATAATTCGGCAGACGGAAGAATAAAGGTATTTGTAGAAATACATTCAGTTTATATGTTTAATGAAAATACCCTGAGAAATGCGGCTCAGTTGGCTAAACAGCTGAATACGGGGATTCATATACATTTACTTGAAACCGTAGCAGAGGTTGAGTCCAGTAATAAAGACTATGGTATGACTTCAATAGAGATATGCAGAGAAACAGGAGTACTTGACGTCCCTGTTATGGCGGCACACTGTGTTCACCTGACTGACAGTGACCTTAGAATTATGCAGGAAAAGAAGGCAAGCGTGGTTCACAATCCCACCAGCAATCTCAAGCTGGGAAGCGGAATTGCACGGGTTCCTGATATGATGGACATGGGAATTAATGTATGCCTTGGTACAGATGGTGCTGCAAGCAATAATAACCTTAATATGTTTGAGGAAATGAATCTTGCTGCAATACTGCACAAGGGGATAGCTATGAATCCACAGCTAATGAAGGCTCAGGATGTTCTTAAAATGGGGACTGTTAATGGTGCAAGAGCCATAGGCTTTGACGACACCGGAGTATTGTCTGAAGGGATGAAAGCAGACATAATACTGGTTGACACTGACAAACCTCATTTTTACCCTAAAAATGACCCAATGGCAATGATTGTATATTCTGCGCAGGCAGCTGATGTTGATACTGTTATTGTTGACGGAAGTATTCTGATGAAGAATCGTGAATTTACACACATAGATGAAGAAAAAATTAAGTTTGAGGTAGAGTCTTTATCCAAGAGGCTTCTGGGTCGGTAATTCTTGCCTTGGTTTTTGACACTATTTACATAAAGGTTATTCCGAACGAATGTCTAATATATATTGTTGGGCAATTCAGATTTTTTTATGGAGGAATAGTCATGGCAATTACAATTAGTTTGTGGACAACCAAGCATGGAGAATTAAATCGATTTTTAGATAGCTTTTATGAGAAGGATATGGATGTAAACTGTTCACTTAGAAGATGGGCAACGGAATTTTACAGGCCTCTGGATTCAGTAGACATGATTTGTGCGTTGATGGACAACAGCGAGAAATACGATGTAGCTATGTATTTACATATGGAAAACGGGTATTTATACAAAATAACAAGCTTAAACTATGAAGACGTTGTAAAGGGACTATTTGAAATGTATTATGTTCCTGTATAAAATGATAACAAGGTCTCATTTCATGATTGTTAAATTATGTTATAATATTAACATAATAGGTTTGGAGGTTAATTCAGATGAAGCAGGAACACAGCAATAACAAGGGCTATGACGACAGCAGCCTGGCTTGGAACAGTAGTGAGGTAACCAGCCTTGAACGTGAAATGTTACTGGGGAATCTTAATTACATAAACAATAAGGTTATCAGTAATTGGAAAAAAGGAGTATTAACCTCCCTTACCGTATTGGTTCCCGTACTGGGGCAATTTATAGGTCTGATTGCGGGTATGGTATTTGTATCTGATGAGGCAAAAGATAAAAGGTGGTTTGGATTTGTACTAATGGCTGTTTCTATTATTACATTTTGTACGTTGGCTTTATTGTGGCTAAATTGGAGAGGAATACTGTAATTTGTGTAAAAAGAATGAAATGAGAAAAAAGTACATTTCCTTTAGGGATAGTATGAGTTCAGATAGTTTACTTGAAAAATCAAGTATTTTAGCTCAAAGGCTAAATGAGTTAGACTGCGTTAAGAATGCAGAGACCTTGATGTGTTATGTGAGCTTTGGGAGCGAGGTTTATACTCATGATATTATTAATAACTGGCTTTCCCAAGGAAAACAGGTATGTGTTCCCCGGGTTGTTAAAACTAAGGGAAAATCCTTGGAGGCAGTAAAAATAAGCAGCCTACAGGAACTGGAGCCTGGAACTTATGGTGTATTGGAGCCTGCTACAGGACAAAATAATACTGTCAGTCCTGATTTAATTGATGTGGTGATTGTACCGGGATGTGCATTTGATTTACACAGAAATCGTATGGGGTATGGAGCCGGTTATTACGACAGGTTTCTGAAATTAATATCAGACAACTGCTTGAAGGTAGGGGTTGCTTTTGATTTTCAGGTAATGGATGAAATACCCTGCGATGAACTTGACATTCCCATGGACATTATTATTACAGAAGATAAAATTATTTAAATTATCAGGTTTTGAAATTGTGGGCATAACACCGAAGTTACACTTGTTACAGGTAATTTCAGATTGTTGTGTCCTTTTTGATTTTTAAAGGACAAATTTTAAATTAACATTAACTGAATATAAATATACTAGTATTTCTAACAGGGGTATAGGTGTATTCATATGTCAAAAGCAAAAACGAAAAAAGTTGTTAGCATATATAAAGGTAAAATTGATATTAAGGAGCTTATTATTAAGTTATTGACTCGTAATTTGTAATATTTTTTGGGTGTATATTTTTAGCATATAAAGGAGTACAATTTTTAATATTGAATTTTGTATAAGTTAATATTAAAGTATTCTTGGAAATTGAAATTATACTTTGAGTTGGGAGGTGGGATATTTTTTATAATCAAATTTAGTACCGGTTTTTATTCTATAAACTACTAAGTTATTTCTTTATCGACGATATACATTTCTTTCTAATTGAATTCTTTATTAGCCATTGTAAATATTCCTGTATTCTACCGGTATTTCCTGATTCTATTGTAAAGGGGGGATGCTGAGAAGCAATTTAAAATTGAGTTTTCTATAATTTTAAAAATAAAGAATATAGGAGTTTTTATTATGAAAAAATTTAATGTGACAAGAAAATCAGGGGCATTTCTAATTGTGTTTTCAATGCTTTTTGTACTATTTTTAGCTGCTGCAGGCAGCACAAACGTTTCTGCAACTGAGCCAGCCGGTGTGTATGGTGACTTCAATGGTGACAACAATGTGGATGCTCTGGATTTTGTTAAATTTAAGAAATATTTCATTGAGCAGGATACTACATACTACAAATATATGGATTTAAATAGTGATAGTGCGTTGGATGCAATGGACTTAGCTATTTTGAAACAATATCTGTTGGGCATGGTTAAGACCCTTCCGATTAACGCTGCACCTGAAAAACCCGGAGTACTGCTGGTTGGTAGGTTTGATACCAGCGATTCTGCCGGACCTAAATTCGGGTGGAGTACTTCTACTATAAAGGCAAGTTTTACAGGAACTGCAATAAGTGCAACTATTAAATCCTCAGGGGACAACTGGTTTAACGTTATAATTGACGGAGTTGTAAAAACACCTGTTAATATTCCTTCCGGGTCTTCTTCTCCGATTACTCTTGCTTCCGGCCTTAAGGACGGTATTACACATACTGTTGAACTGGTCAGAAGAACTGAAGCTTGGATTGGTGAAGCACAATTTTTAGGCTTTAATGTTACAGGCGGTGAATTGTTACCTGCTCCTTTACCATCAACAAGAAGAATTGAGTTCATAGGTGATTCTATTACATGCGGTTACGGTAACGAAGGAACAACCCAGTATCAGTCGTTTACAACCAAAAATGAAAATGCATATATGGCGTATGGCGCAATAACTGCCAGACTTCTGAAGGCTGACCCGACAACTGTGTGCTGGTCAGGTAAAGGATTAGTACAAAACTATGGCGGGGATCTTAATGACTTAATGCCGGCAGTTTATTCAAGAGTACTTCCTTACAATACAACTCTCACTTGGGATTCAAGCAAATGGACTCCTCAAGTAGTTGTAATCAATCTGGGTACCAACGACTTTAGTACAGGTTCTGTTGATAAAACAACCTTTGCAACGGCATATTCAAACTTTGTAACAAAAATAAGGGGACAGTATCCTGATGCCCATATCTATTGTGCAGCAGGGCCAATGCTGTCAGGGGATCAACTGACAAAGTGCAAGGGTGCTATAACCAGTGTTGTCGACCAGAAAAAAGCTTCAGGAGATTCAAAGATTCATTTAATAGAATTTCCTGTACAGCTTGAGTCAAACGGCTACGGCGAGGACTGGCATCCCAGCGTTAAAACACATGAGCTGATGGCAAACCAGCTTGCTGAAACTATAAAAACTGATTTAGGATGGTAAATTTCGCCTGAATGAGTTAAAAAGCATAATAACCGTAAAGTGATTAGCCTGTAAGGCTTCTTATAATACGGTGTTATGCTTTTTTGTTTGTAATCTGATTTATTTATTAAATGTATTGACCGAATCGGTTTATGATGATATTCTTATATCAACCGATTCGGTTTATTAGTTTTTTGAGGTGATATTTTGGATAAGTTTTTAAACCTGCCTGAAGATAAAAGAAAAAGAATTGTTGATGCAGCTCTTAAATCATTTGGGGCAAATGGCTACAAGAAAACCTCTGTCAGCGATATAGCAAAAGCTGCTGATATTTCAAAAGCAATGGTATTTCACTATTTCGGGACAAAAAAGGATTTGTATTTATATTTAATAAGAATGTGCACTGACATCATTATTAATGAAATAAATAGTGGCTTTGATTCCACGGTTACCGATTTCTTTGAAAGAATAAAGCAATCATCTAAGCTTAAGGCCTCGGTAATGAAGAAGCATAATTATATTCCAGCTTTTCTGATTGGAGTATATTTTGAGTCTGACCCTGAAGTAAAGTCGGATATTACAACTCTGCTTGCCGCTGGAGATGATTACAGAGACAAAATTGCTTTTGAAGGAATGGATACTTCAAAATTTAAAGAAGGTATTGACCCAAAGTCAGTACTAAAAATGCTTATATGGATGGCGGAAGGTTACTTCGGTCAATTGCCTGCATCTATACTGGATATTGACGCTATGTTAAAGGAATTTTATGAATGTATGGATTTGCTCAGGAACAATTTTTATAAGGAGGAGTATTTATGAGTGTCATTGAAATTAAGAATCTTACAAAAAGTTATGGTAAAGCAAGAGGTATAAGCAATATAAATCTTAGCGTAGAGCAGGGCGAGATTTTCGGTTTTATCGGTCCTAATGGAGCAGGCAAGTCAACTACTATCAGAACCCTCCTTGGCCTTATATATCCCTCTGAGGGGAGTGCAACTGTATTTGGAAAAAGCTGTACTGAACATCCTGAGGTGAGAAAAGAATTGGGATACCTTCCTTCAGAGGTTTTTTACTATGACAATATGAGGGTAATAGACCTTTTGAAGTATTCAGCCAGTTTTTACAAAAAGGACTGTACAAATAGAATTAAAGAACTTGCAGAAGTAATGAATCTTGACCTTAAAAAGAAAATAGAAGACCTTTCCTTCGGAAATAAGAAAAAGGTGGGTATTGTCCAGGGGCTTCTTCACGAACCAAAGTTGATTATTCTTGATGAGCCTACCAGTGGACTTGACCCTCTTATGCAGCAGAAATTCTTTGAGCTTATTGCAGAGGAAAACCGTAAGGGAGCAACAGTGTTCTTTTCTTCGCATATTCTCAGTGAGGTTCAGAAAATGTGCAGCAGAGTGGCTTTCATAAAGGATGGTAAGCTTATAAAGCTCGAAAAAATGAGTACACTTCAGGAAAACAGTTATAAGAAGATTGGTATTGAAACTAAAGAAATTATTTCTAAAGATGTATTTGATATAAAGGGTGTCAGCAAATTGGAAAGTAAAGGTAACAGCATTAATTTCATTTTTAAAGGAAACATCAATTTGATTATGGCAAAAATGGCTGATATCAATCTTAGCAATATTTCAATTGAAGAACCTGACCTTGAGGAAATCTTTATGCATTATTACGTAAAGGAGGATTGATTTTTATGAATATGTTTCTCCATGAGCTTAAATCCATGAGAAAGTCAGCGTCTATATGGACAATAAGCCTGATAGCTTTGTCAGCACTCTTTCTTTCCATATATCCTAATGTTGCTGCTGAGGCTGAAGAGTTCAAAAAACTCCTTGCCAACTATCCTCCTGCAATAAGGGCTATGCTTGGAATAAATATTGATAATATTGCTTCCTTATTAGGCTTTTATTCCATGGTATTCTCATTTATTACACTTGGAGGTGCTATTGAGGGTATGAATATTGGAATTTCCATACTTTCAAGGGAATCCAGAGAGCGTACTGCAGATTTCCTTCTGGTAAAGCCTGTTTCCCGTAAATCAATAGTAAGTGCAAAGCTGATGGCTGCATTGGCAACCATAGTTTATACAAATATTGCTTTTTATGTTGTAACACTTCTTATAGCAAACGCTGTTAAGACTGAAAATTATAGTAATAAACTGTTCTTTATGATAAACCTGACGTTATTATTCCTGCAGATTATTTTTATGGCGATAGGTATGATTATTTCGGTATTTTTTAAAAAACTGAAATCTGTTCTTCCAATATCTCTTGGCGTGGTTTTTGGACTTTATATGGTGGGGGCTTTGGATTTTACACGATATATTTCTCCCTTCAGATATTTTGATATTACCTATATCATAAATAATGCAGGCTATGAGGCTTCATATCTTGTTACGGCTGCTGTAATAGTAGTTGCAGCCATTATTTCAAGCTATATCATTTATATCAGAAAGGATATCCATGCGGTAAGTTAACTGCTCGGGATTGCTAAAGGAGGCTTTATTTATGAATATTTTTTTTAGAGAATTGAAGGCAAACAGAAAAGCCTTGATTATATGGAGTGTCTGCATGTTTTTGTTGATACTCAGCGGGATGGGAAAATATACTGCTTACTCTTCAGGCGGAGGAGGCAGTGACGTTTTTGAAAAAATGCCGTATACCTTGAAGGCTTTACTGGGAATGGGTTCTTTTGATGTTACAACTATAGGCGGTTTTTTCGGAATGATGTTTGTCTATATTGAGCTTGCGGTGGCCATACATGCAGTTTTGCTTGGAAGCGGAATAATAGCAAAAGAGGAAAGGGATAAAACTACGGAATTTTTAATGGTGAAACCTGTATCCCGTACAAAGGTAATTACTTCAAAGTTTTTTGCTGCTTTTGCTAATTTGGTGGTTATTAACCTGATAAGTTTTGGTACGTCGTTAATGATGGTTGATGTTTATAGCAAGGGAGAGGACATTACAAAGAATATTGCAGTGTTTTTTGTGAGCATGTTTATTGTCCAACTTGTATTTTTGTCTTTAGGTGCAGCCCTTGCTGCTGTAATTAAAAAACCAAAGGTTTCAGGGTCAGCGGCAGCAGGAATACTTATGGGAAGTTTTATCGTAGCAAAGATTACTGACCTGACTGATAAAGTAAATATAATTAATGTTTTTTCGCCTTTTAAATATTTTAGTTACAAGGATATAGTTGATGGGAAAGGTATTGATATTACAATAGTGGTTTTGTGTATTGTTGCTGTTACAGTTTTTGTGAGTGCAACGTATTTATTTTATAGACGCAGAGATTTAAAAGTTTAGAATTAGTTGTTAATTTTATTAAAATATTGTATTAGTAGGAGGAATATGTAAATATTTGTAGAAATCTACAAAATGAAATTAAAAATCAATGTCATAACCAAATACGGAGGCAGAAATTATGAATTATGAGGCTGATTATAGGCAGTTTGTAGATTCAGAAGAACCGTTAAACTCAATCCAAGAGAAGGACTGGGCATTTTATGGACAATGTGGACTAGAGTATCCGTTTTTTTATGCCACACCGGATCCCAAGCGTCAGGACTACTTTGCAAGACCCTACAGTGAGGACCCTCTGCAAAGACTGGACATTCACCATTTAAAAACTCCACAAAAAAAGAAACGACCGGTTATTTTCTATATACATGGAGGCGGCTGGACGAATGAAGATAAAAGCAATACAAGATTTGTTGCGCATGACTGGATAAAAAAAGGATATACGGTTGTTTCCATAAACTACAGGTTATCACCAAATGTGACACATCCTGCAATAATAGAAGACTGTGCTAAAGCTCTTAAATGGGTGCAGGAAAATATACATGATTATGGCGGCGACCCAAATAGAATTTGTGTAGTGGGACATTCTGCCGGAGGACATTTGGCAGCTCTTCTTGTTGCGGGAGTTAAATGGCATAAGAAATATGATATAGATATTAAGAAGGTTAAATGCTGGATACCTTTGAGTGGGATACATGATTTTAACCTTCAGGAAAATTACATGCCACCTATGCTTGGTGCGGCAATAATTGCAATGTTGGGTGGAGATGATAATAAAGTTGAATGTTCGCCTGTTTCACATATAACGGGAAAAGAACCCCCTTGTCTTATTTTGCATGGAGGAGATGACTGGCTCGTTCCCAGAACAAATTCCATTGAACTGCATGACAGGCTTGTTGAAAAAGGTGCCAAGCATACAAAGTTACACATTGTAAAAGGTTATGCCCACTGTAATATGATACTTGGATTTGAAAGACCGGGACATATACCTGCTAAATTAATTAATAAATATCTTGATGAAATGCTTCCTACCAGATAAAAAATTGTAGTATAAAGAGTTTTCTTACATAAAAAGGCATACTGACTGTTAATCGGTTAGTATGCCTTTTTCATGGACAATTTTTATAATTCGAATTTACTGAATATAAATAGAATAGTATTTATCCAGACTTAATTTGTAAAAATGGGGAGGATGCCATGCTTGGATTTAACAAACCAGATATCAATTATCATATAGGTATATATGTACGGCAAAGCCGAGACGAGAATGAAGAAAATATTGATACCATTGAAACCCAGAAAAAGCTTCTGGCAGACTTTGTGAAAAAGAATAACATTGGAACTATCTATAAAACTTATGTTGATGACAATGTTTCAGGAGCGGGCTTCGAAAGGTATGCCCTTGAAGAACTGAAAAAAGACGTAATGGCTTGCAATGTGAATCTCGTTGTTTTAAAGGACTTGTCAAGGTTGGGAAGAAACAATGCCAAAACTCTGCTTTTCCTTGATTTTCTGGAGGAATATGGGGTGCGAGTTATTACATCTGACGGCAGATATGACAGCCTCAAGGACAATGAAACCGTTGGAATAGATACATGGTACAACGAGCAGTACAATACATCAAGGATGTATTACTGAAAGCGGTGAGGCGGAAGGGGTACAGGAATCTGAAATAATTGTAATGTGTAAATAAAAGCTGTAAATCAAAAACAGAACATAATTGATAGAATTTACATGTCATGGTAATATTATATAATCCATCGCTTGACAAAATTCAATAAAAAAGGGGATTATGTTATGTTTTTGCACAGAAGGGGTAAGAAGATAATAGCTTTGCTGCTGGCAATGGCTATTGTGTTGTCGGGGGTTAGTTTTATTTTTGATTCGCAAAGCGGGGGGGGGAGTGAGGTTTGGACAAAATAACACAGCTTCGGCTGCTGCGTATTCCACCTGGGTTCAGAAGGCAAGTGGGGCAACACCGCGTTATAATCAGGTTTCCGTAGCGATAAATGGTAAGATGTATGTTTTCGGAGGCGATAGTGGATTTCAATATAATCATGACTTATGGGAATATAATCCTGTAACGGATACGTGGTTACAGAAAGCAACTTGTCCAGCTACACTAGTTGGCCCATGTGCAGCAGTGGTAGATGGAAAAATGTATGTTAATTCATATAGAGATTTTTACGTGTATGACCCTGCAACTGACAAATGGACAATACTAAGTGCCTGTCCCAAGATCTCTAGCGGTGGGCGGTCGATGGCCTCTGTAAATGGTAAAATCTATATATTTGGTGGTAATTATAGTGGAGATTTTATTACAAGTGACTTATGGGAGTATGATCCTCAATCAACAATATGGACTAATAAAGCGAACAGCCCGGTGCCATTAGTCAATCAGACAGCGGTGGGCATAAATGGGAAGATGTATGTTTATGGAGGGCAAACAGGTGATAAGGATTGGAGAATTACGGGGTGTTTAATGGAATATGATCCACTGACAAACAAATGGACTACCAAGTCATATGGCCCTGCTAGCAGAGAGCACAGTGCCGTTGTCATAAACGGAAAGATGTATGTTTGCGGAGGACTTTACAACGATGTGTATGTAAAAGGCATGCATGAGTATGACCCGGCAACAAATAAGTGGATTCAAATGGCTGATGCACCATTTGTTGTCGGTAATAATTCAGCAGCAGCCATAAACAATAAAATATATGTTTTTGGTTCTGCTAATGGTCATGGAATGACAAATTCACTCTGGGAATGTTCTATCAGTACGCCACCGAGTTATACGGTAAATTCACCTTCGGATAACATGACATTCTCTGAGAAAGATACTGGATTTATTCCTCGAATAACAATCTCAGATATAGATAATGATACTCTGTCATGCAGATATTACATAGATTCTGAAACTACTCCAAGGGATACAAAGACACTCACAAATACTTTGGCGGCACAAACTGTGAATTTCAATTCTCTGGATATGAGTACACTAAGCGAAGGAACTCATACAATCAGATTTGAGGCAGATGATATTGGAATAACTACACCGGTTACTAAAACAGTCAGTTTTAATTTGGATAAATCTTATCCGGTCATGGGTGCAGTGACAGTATCAACTACAACTAATACTGTCACAATCTTAGGTTCGGCTACGGACAGTTTTACAGGGATGGATTCTAATCCCTACAGATACACTATCGGATCGGAAGTTTCTCCATGGGGAAACGCTACCACGTATACTTCCCAAAACAATCTGATATCAAATATGATGTATGAGGCAAAATTCGAAGCAAGAGATACGGTAGGTCACATTTCAACCAGCTCACAGAATGTATATACAAAGGCGGATGTACCTGATTTGGCGGTAAATAACGCCTCCTCCTATACTCTTGATGTCTCAACGTCCGATAACAATTCGGATTCTACACAGTACCAGATTAGTACAAATAACAGCAGTCAGTATGTAACCCAAGAAGGAACCCTAACCGCAACACCTGTTTGGATTACACTGACAAACAAAAAGGTAACTGTCACGGGTCTGTCTCCGGAGCAAACCTACACCTTTACCGCAAAAGCAAGAAATGCTGAAAATATTGAAACTGTTGCCGGTTCTTCTGTGAGTGGGACAACCCTTATAGCACCTCCCGGTTCACCTGCAAATATTATTGCTACCGCAACAGACAAGACCATAACTGTCTCATGGGACGCTTCAAGTGGGGCTATAGGTTATGAAATCGAGGTTGACGGAACAGTTGTAAATACTGATACTGCAACTGTATACACACATGTTGGTATCAATTCCGGAACACCTCATACATATAGGGTCAGAGCCAGAAATGCAGGAGGCCCCGGCAACTGGAGTGCACCAATCACAAAATCCACACTTCCAGCTTCGCCGGATATACCTGTTAACCTTAATGCAGTACCTCTGAGTACCTCAGTTACGGTTACATGGAACAATGTCTCAGGAGCGACCGGATATGATATAGAGGTGGATGGGGCTCTTGTAAACAATGGCCCGAATACCAACTACATTCATAACAGCCTCACTCCGGGAACCCATCACACATATCGGGTAAGAAGCATTAATCCGGGAGGTAAGAGTGAATGGAGCGGATATGTAAATACCACTACGCTTCTTGATACGGTACCGGTACCGATAAATATTTCTGCAACTCCTTCCCTGAACAGTATAGCCCTCACATGGGACAAGGTAGGCGGAGCATCGGGCTATGAGATATCAGTAGACGGAGTTGCGTTTGACAATGGTACACGAACTACCTATACCCATAGTAATCTTGCACCGGGAACACAGCATGTTTACCGTGTCAGGGCAAAGAAAAGCGGGGTAGCAAGTGAGTGGAGTGCTGCAGTTGTTTCCGCTACGCTAACAAATGAATTTGGAACACCTTTAAACCTAAAGGCTAATGCGGATAATTCTTCAATCGTATTGTCATGGAATCCTGTTGCCAATGCAACCGGCTACGAAGTTGAAGTTGATGGTGTTGCCACGGATAACGGAGATGAAACTACCTGTATACATAACGGATTACTGCCAAATACAACCCACACCTACAGAGTAAGAGCGAAAAGAGATGCCGAGATAAGTGAATGGACTGAGCCATTGGCAGTCAATACATTTTTACTCCAAACTCCTAAAGAGTTAACAGCAAACTCGGATGAAACCTCTATGACAATAAACTGGCAGCCGATTGAGGGAGCAACAGGCTATGAACTTGATTTTGACGGCTCAGTTATAACAGGAATATCAGAAACAACATATTTAGCAGGGGGACTGGAGCAAAATTCGCAACATGAGATAAAAGTCAGGGCGGTCAGTGAAGGTGGTACCAGTAACTGGAGTAATGCATTAATCAAATCTACAAAATTTACTTCCGGTAATGTACCCAAGGTTTCAGCTATAGCTAAAAAGACTTCTATATCAGTTATGTGGAATAAAATTGATGGTGCAACTTCTTATGATGTTGAAGCAGACGGAGCAGTAACCTCAAATGTTAACGCATTGACTTATACAAGCAAAGGACTTCAGGCAGGCACAAAACATACTTATCGGGTAAGGGCAAATAACAGTTCGGGAGCAGGAGACTGGGGCAGTGTATTTACTGTTTCAACACTTCCCCAAGGCCCCGTTATACCTTCAAATGTGGTGTCCTCCTCTAACATGACCTCCATACTTATCAGTTGGGATAAAGTTACAGGAGCGGAGGAATATGAAATTGAGGTTGACGGATTAATTATTGACAACGGTACAGGAACAAGTTGTTTACATAAAGGGCTTTCACCTGACACTACCCATACCTATAAAGTAAGGGCAAGAAGTGTTTCAGGTATTAGCGAATGGAGTACTCCGATGATAATAAAGACACTGAACTCAGTACAGACATATGATATTACTTCATCTGCCGGAGAGGAATTTGACTTGATTTTATCAGGTTCAGACATTCAGGACTTAAACAAATATACATTTTCAATTCAGTACGATACTAAGGATTTTGATTTATTAGACCTCTGCGGCTTCACTCCAAAAACAGACACACAGGAAGGGGATATATACGGTACTGATATTACCGTAAAACAGGTAGCTCCCGGAACGATTGTGTTTGTTAAGAAGGGGTCTGCGCAGTCCTGGCAGGTATGGTCGGGTATTGTTAATAGTATAAGGCTCAGGGCAAAACATGACGGCCCGGCAGAAATTACCTATACCATACAGTAACGGATAAAAAGGGGTGATAATTGAGTGAAAAAAATACAAATCGCAATATCCAGAATTCTAGTTATGGCATTATTAATTACAAATGTACTTGTATATTTACCGTCACTAAGCTTTGCAGCAGGAAATAGCAATGAAAAGGCTGACAAAAAAACTGTTACTACGGTTCACCATGAAAAAACTGAAATTCTGGTTAAATATAAAAACAGTGTTAATCAGGACAAGATTAAAACTAACCTGAAAAAGAACGCAAAGCTCAAAAAGGTTAATTTAAAAAAGAAATTTGAAAAAACCAAGATTGATTTATTGGAGATAGACGCAAAGGATAATATATCCCAAGTAGTTGAAGAGTTAAAAAAAGACCCTAATGTTTTGTATGCACAGCCAAACTACAAACTCGATATCATGTCTGCTCCGTCAGACCCGATGTTTGAGCACCAATGGGGGTTGCAAAACAAGGGACAGGAAACAGAAGGGCAACCCGGCAGAAGCGGAGTGGATATAAATGCATTAAACGCATGGAATCTTACTCAGGGCTCTTCCACTGTTGTAGTAGGACTTTTGGATACGGGTGTGGACATCACGCACAATGACTTAAAAGACAACATATTTGTAAATACTAAGGAAATTCCGGGGAATGGCATAGACGATGACAACAACGGATACATAGACGATGTTAACGGATGGGACTTCGTAAATTCGGACAATACCGTATATGACGATGCAACATTAGACTTTCACGGAACTCATGTTGCAGGAATAATTGCAGCAAAAGCAAACAGTGAAGGAATCTCAGGTACTGCACCAAAAGTAAAGGTACTGCCATTAAAATTCATTAACGGCAACTGGGGCTACACCTGTGATGCAATTGATGCAATAGAATATGCTATGAATATGGGTGTCAAAATAATAAACTGCAGTTTTGGCGGTACCGATGACAATTTTGCTCTGAAGGATACTATGGCAAACAGCGGCATCCTGTTCGTATGTGCTGCCGGAAACAGAGGCGCAGATGTTGCAGTATCCCCGGTATACCCGGCATGTTTTGACATTCCAAATGTATTATCGGTAGCTTCTATAGACAGCAAGGGAGTACTTTCCCCATATTCAAGCTATGGCAGCAAAATACATGTAGCGGCTCCGGGAGTGAATATTCTAAGTACTACACCCGGAAACACATATGATTATTTCACAGGAACATCGGCAGCCGTTCCTTTTGTAACGGGTATTGCAGCACTTTTGCAAAGTTATGTGCCAAATCTGACCATAACACAGATTTCACAGCGTATAAAAGAAAACGTGGTAGCCTGCAATAACCTAAACGGAAAGGTTTCCGCAGGTGGAAGGGTGGATGCCTTTGCAGCTTTGACAAACACAAAACCGGAACCGGATACATACGATGGCCCCGGAAATGACAACAGTACTGTTCCTGCAGGACAGCAGGGCGGTAATGTTGACACTTGGTACACCATGGATCAGCTTGCAAAAATAAAAGAGAAGCTTCATTACGGTGAATCAGGTGTGAATCCTGCATCAGGAAACTTCTCGGTTACAGTAAACGATATGAGTGTTCCTGCACCGGGTTTTCAGGTAAACATAGCACGTACCTACAACTCCAGAAGTGATATCAGCAAAGAATTTGGCAGAGGCTGGACTTTTGGGTTTACCGGAAGAGTCGAAGGAACGGAAGTTGTGGATGTCTCACTTCCAAACGGAAGCGTTGAGCGATTCAGGTTAAATGGTAATGTATACGAGCCGGAGGAATCCAGAAGCAAATTTGTTAAAAATGCAGACGGTACATATACATTGACTACTCAAGACCAATATAAGTATACCTTTAATACAAACCGTTACTTAGTAAAAATGGAGGACAGAAACGGTAATGCAATAAACATAACTGTTGACGGCAGCGGAAAAATAACCCAAATAACCGACACAGTGGGCAGGGTTTTTACTGTCAGCTATGGAGCAAACGGACTGGTACAAAAAATAACTGACTCTGAAAACAGAGCGGTAGTATACGAGTATGACTCTGAAAACAGACTGTCAGTAGTTACAGACCCTATGGGCGGTAAAATGAGGTACTTTTACGATACATGGGGATATGTGAATCAGATACAGGACCATAACCAGAAAATAGTTGAAAAAATTACATATAATCATGCAGAAGGCGAAAACCAGCACAAGGTGTCAGAGGCGACGGATTCACTGGGAGATACGGTAAAATATGCCTATGACATGACAAATAAAAAAACTACCATTACAGATATAAATGGAAGGGTGTCCTCTTACTGGTTTGACTCCTCCTTTTTTACAACGCATATACAGGAGCCTGATGGAAAATCAAGCTATACAGAGTATTTCCAAAGTGGAGGCAAAAACAAATACGGTGATGTAAAATCTAAAACCGATTGCAATGGAAATAAAACTCAGTATGAGATTGATAACAGAGGTAATGTAACTAAAATTATCAATCCTGACGGAAGTATCCAATTAAAAGAATATGATGAAAAAAACAATGTAACAAAAGAAGTGGATGAGTCAGGAAAAACAACTTACAATGTGTACGATGAAAATAAAATAAACCTCATAAAGAAGGTACAACCCCTTAACGGATTAGACGTATATGACGGTACAAACAATACAGGCTTTGCAATAACCTCCTATCAATATTATACAGGAGAAGAATCAGGCTCATCAGCAAAAGGATTATTAAAAAGTGAAACTGATGCGGAAGGCAATACCACTACATACACCTACAACGCTTACGGAGATGTAAAAACCGTATCTGACCCGGAAACAGGAAAAGTTACTGCATATGAGTATAACCGCATAGGTTGGAAAACCGCGCAAATAACACCGAAGGGCAACAGAACAGAATTTGCTTACGACAAAAACGGCCAGTTAATTAAAACGACAACAGTAAGCTCAAAAAATGAAACACAAAGAATCGTATTTGACATTCTTGGAAGAAAAATACAAGAAATTGCTCCTAACCAATATGACAGTACTAAGGACAATGTAGTAACCGATACATACACTGACAATGGCGCAGGAACAAAATACGAATACTATGACAGCGGTAAAATCAAGGAAGCAACCAATGCATTGGGCGATAAAACCAGCTTCACTTACGATGTATATGGAAACCTTCTTACCGAAACAAAACCCAACGGTGCAATGTACAGGTATGAGTATGATGTTCTGGACAGACCACTAAAACTTTACCTAAGAGATAATTCATCGGTACCGGAAGTACTGCTTACCCAATATAGTTATGCGACCTTAGAGGATGGAAAAACACAAAAAACAGAAACAAAATATCAAAATTCCAAAGACAAGGCTGTCACAGTTTACATATATGACTATGCTGACAGGTTGGTAGAACAGCAGAATCCTGATGGTACCAGAATAAGAACAATATACAATGCAAACGGAACAATCAACAGACAGATTGCAGCCAATGGAAGCAGTACATACTTCAAATATGACGGTCTTGACAGGTTGACGGAGCAATGGTCTCCCTTTGAGGTTTCCAACGGAAACACACTGTACACTTATAATAAAACGGAATATGACAAGGCTGGAAGAAAAACTGCGGTGAAATCAGGCAAAGACAAGGTAATCCTTTGGTCAATACCTGAAAGCTTTGCAATAACAAACTATCAGTATTACAAAAACGGTAACATCAGCGGGACAAGGGATTCCGAGGGTAGAAAGACGGAATACCTGTACGATGATGATGGAAATGTTATAAAAGAAAGTGTATATACCGATGCAACAAATAAGCTTGTAACAGATTATACATACAATTATCTTGGGAAATTGGAAAAAAAGGAACAACATGTAAAAGCAGGAGATCTGTACGGAAAAGATTTTGACGACAATACTGACACTGTACTTACAACCTCCTACACCTATGATAAGAATGGTAACACAAAAACTGTGACAGCCCCCAACAAGGTAATCACCACCTATGAATATGATGCACTGGACAGACAGCTGTCCCAAAGTGAACCCGGAGTGGATGAAAAAGGTACAGCCGTAACAATAACCAACTCCACAACTTATAGTTGGGACGGAAATCCACTTACAAAAACAGATGCAAAGGGCGGTATTACCAAGTATGAGTATAATCAGAGGGGATTGCTGATTAAAGCAATTGATGCTCAAAACGGTACAACAGCATATGAATACGATTTAGCAGGCAGAAAGATAACAGAAGTAACACCTGAAAACTACAACAGCACAAAAAGCATTTACGACGTGAGCAGAATTGAATATGTTTATGATACAATGAACAGACTTGTGGCAAAAAAAGATATATACTCGGATGCTGCCACAAAACAGTGGGTAACCATATATACAAAAACCTGCAAATATGATAATTCGGGCAATCTTATAAAAGAACTGGATGCGGCGGGATATGACTCCGGAACAGGAACTACAAAGGAA
This sequence comes from Ruminiclostridium papyrosolvens DSM 2782, assembly GCF_029318685.1. NCBI lineage: Bacteria > Bacillati > Bacillota > Clostridia > Eubacteriales > Oscillospiraceae > Ruminiclostridium > Ruminiclostridium papyrosolvens. The sequence continues at coordinate 3,207,998 of NZ_CP119677.1, read as the reverse complement.
GAAAAAATAAATACAGGTTACGGTATTGAATATATCTACAATCTGGCAAACCTGCCTATAACCTCAAAAGACCCTGTAGCAAAGGAATACGCTTTAGCATTTACTTCCAGATATGAATATGACGGATTGGCAAGAAAGATATCTGAAACCAATGCAAACAAAGTGGAAACCCTGTATACATACAACGATGCAGGGGATATACTTTCAGTAAGCTTGAAAAAGAATGCTTCGTCTGCGCCAAAGCTAGTAAAGCAATCTACCTATGACCTTGCAGGCAGAATACTTGAGCAAACTGACGGAAACGGCAATACTACTATATATGAATATAACGCTCTGGGGAAAGTCAGAAAGACAGCTGCACCGGGAGACAGCACCATCCCATCAATGACGGCAACAAGTCAGTATGATGAAATGGGCCAGCTGAAGCAACAATCAAACTCAATGGGAAGGGTTGACCTCTATACCTACGATAATCAGGGGAGACAGCTTTCTCATACAGAGAAAAAGTCCGATAATACTCAGGCCATAACTACGCATTCAACCTATGACTTGAATGGGAACAAATACTCGGAGACTGACGGAAACGGTAATTTAAAAACATATAAATATGACAGCTTAAACAGGCTTGTAGCTGCTGAAACAACAGTAGGGGGCAGGAAAAAAGCAACTACCTGTACCTATGATGCCAACGGAAACAAAACCTCTGAAACCGATTGGCTTGGGAATACAAGCACCAATGTCTATGATGCTTTAAACAGACTCATAGAAAAAAGAGATGCATACACCACAATACAGAAATTAGAGTACAACAAAAACAGTAAACAGATAAAATCAACAGATGCATTGGGCAACGAAACCCGCTACATATATGACAAAAACAACAGACTTATTGCAACAATAGACCCGGAGGGCCATACAACAAGCCAGTCCTACGATGATGTTGGAAATATCATAGCCAAAACAAACGGCAGGAATATTACCACAACATATAGATTTGACGAATTTAACCGATTGGCAGAGGTAATTAGCCCCAAGTCTGAGAAAACAACCTATACCTACGATTTGAACGGAAACAAGCTAACCCAGACCGACGGAAACGGAAACACCACCTCCTATGAGTACAACGCTGCAAATAAGGTTATCAGAAAAATAGACCAAGGGGGAAGAATAGGCACACCGGGGAAATATACATATCTGGAGGCCAAAACAGAAAAGTACACCTATTTGGCAGACGGAAGCATGGGGACAAACACCGACAGAAACGGAAAACAGACCGTATATGTATATGACATACATGGTAGGCTTACCAGAAAAGCAATAGGAGAAGCAGCAATCACCTATACCTACGACAATAATGATAACCAGCTCACCATGACAGACAAAACGGGGACTACTGCCAGAACCTATGACGAAGAAAACAGAGTAACAACCAAAAAAGCACCGGGCTTTGGTACAACAACCTATACCTATGATAATTCTGAGGGGGGAGGCTTGTACTCTGAAACTGCTGAGGATTTCAAACACAACCTTACAAAAAAAGTATACGACAAAGCAGGAAGACTTTATGAGGTGATATCAGGCAAAAAGACCACAACATACGAATATTACGGCAACGGCAGCAGAAAAACCGTAACCTACAGTGACGGAGCAAAAGAGGAATACGCCTACTACAAGGACGGATTAAATAAAACCCTCACAAACAAAAAAGCTGACGGAACAGTAATAGACACCTATAACTATACCTATGATGAAGCCCACAACCAGACTACAAAGACAGACAGAAAAGGAACAACCAGCTATAAATACGACAGTCTCAACAGACTTGAAAAGGTAACGGAGCCAAACGGCAGGACAACGGGATATACCTTTGACAAGGCAGGAAACAGGCTTACAGAAACCATATTGGCAGGTGCGGTTTCAGTAACCACTACATATACCTACAACGAGCAGAACAGGCTTGTATCAACAGTAAAAAGAAGCGGCGCAGAAACAATAACCGACACATATAGGTTTGATAACAACGGAAACATAGTATCAAAAACTGCAGAAACGGTAAAACCGGTTGCCACGTCTGTATCAGGGGGCTTCAGTCTGGAGAAGTCAGGACAGAGTACAACAAGCAATGTAATCAACTATAAGTTCGATGTTTGGAACCAGTTAGTCAAAACCACAGCAGGAAAGAAAACAGCAACCTATTCCTATAACGCAGAAGGCTACAGGGTATCCAAGACTGAAAACGAACGTACCACAAACTACTTGTATGAAGCTGACAAGGTAGTACTGGAAACAGACGTAGAAGGCAACGAGACAGCCAGAAACATCTATGGATTAAATCTCCTGACAAGAACTGCTCAAAATGATACAATGAACTATATGTACAACGGCCACGGAGACGTAACCGCATTAGTAGGAGAAAACGGAGCAATACAAGCAACCTACTACTACGACGCCTTCGGAAACATAACAGAACAGACGGGAGACGTTAACAACAACATAACCTACGCAGGCTACCAGTACGACAAAGAAACAGACCTCTACTACCTGAATGCAAGGTACTATGACAGCAAAACAGCCAGATTCCTAAGTGAGGATACTTATACAGGCAACACAAATGATCCGTTGAGTTTGAATTTGTATACGTATTGTGCAAATGAACCTATAATGTATGTTGACCCGAGTGGACATAGGACATTAGAGCAAGGAATGAGTGGGGATGATGTAAGAAATTTACAGACCATGTTGATTACACTTGGTTATAAGGGTGAAAACGGAAAAGCTTTTAAAGCAACAGGTTATTTTGGTACGGATACTTTAGCTGCACTTAATAAATATAAGGATAATGTTCTTCCAGCAGGAAATAGAGGAAGTAATAGAGGGTTAGCTGGAGAAACAACTTTAGCATATCTTAATTATTCATATAATATGCACTATGCAAATAATTTCACTGAAAGTAATTCAAGAGCATATGCAGCAAATAATGCAAGGTATACGTTTAATCAACAGCTATCAAATGTGAAGAGTTCGAATAAACCTGTTGCACCAAAAACAAGCACCAATATGGGAACAACGGTGAATTCAAAAGGTTCCGGAGAGGCGGCATCTAGTAATATATATTTATCTAATCTTAAACCTGAAGATGTAACAAGAGATATTACTAAATGGTTAATAGGAAACCCGATTAATGCGTTTGTAACTCAACATCCATACATTACGAAGGCTCTTACAGGAATAGATGTATTAGCACTATTTTATGCGGGTGGATTTGTCATGGATGGTGATGGCGTTTACCATGCTAGACAGGAATGGTCAATTCAGAGCTTTAAGTACTCAGGGTATAATGATTTTTACGATACTGTTTTTCATTACGCTACAAGTATGGCAAAAGCTAAATTCCCATTTAGTGATGATAAAGGTAACGATTACATTTTGTGGGCATGGAAAGGGGATTATTTGAATTTAGGTGCAGGAGCAGAAATGGGTATATATAAAAACATGGAGGTTAATGGTAACTCTACGAAACATTGGCTTGTTGACCAAAGTCTTGCTATGCCAATGACATTAACATTAGATTATAACGGAAAACAAATAATATCTTATGATCCAAGGAAAGTTGATCCCAAAATTAATGATCCACTACGTGAAAGCACAGATAAATGGTGGGTGACGGGTTTTAATCCTGATTATCAAAACGTAAAAGCCAGCCAACTAACAGCTACTTACACAGTCGACTTTTCTGACAAACAAGATTTGTATAGAGCATTTTATGATACATGGAATGGTGTTTATGACAGTGCAGGTAGTAAATGGTCATTTGACGACAAAAATTATTCTGCAAAATTAATTTTTAAACAAGGGCAGGGTTCTAAATGATGAAACAAATTATAGTTATTCTATTAATAGTAAGTATGTTTTTTTTATGTTCTTGTTCCTTAGGGGAATCAAGAGTACAAATGTTAAACAAAGATAATGACGAAGGGAAAGCTGATGCTAGGTTAGAACAAATTATTGAAGCAATAAAAAGCAAGGATAAAGATTCTTTAAAAACGGTATTTTCCAAGCAGGCACTGAATGAAGCAGAAGACCTTGACGGACGAATGGATTATTTGTTTAATTTTGTCCAAGGAAACGTTGAGTCATGGAAAACGATTGTACATGGTGCTACTACAGAATCAATTGAGCATGGGAGTAGTATTAAAAAGTCAAGTTCGTGGTATTATGTTAATACTGATAAAAAGAAATACTTATTGTTCTTTTTGGAATGTACTACTGATACAGACCATCCTGAAAACGTTGGTGTGTATATGCTGCAAGTAATACAAGCAGAAGACAAAGACACACAGTTTGATGGTGGTGGTCCAAAGACCCGTTGTGCTGGTATCTATAAACCGGAAGAATAACAAATATAGAAATAACTACCACACAACTTTTAGTCAATGGCAGATATTGCGTATTGAAGTATACAACAGTAAAAGTCCCCATATCCCTAATTTAATATCAGGTGTATGGGGGCTTTTACTGTAAGCGATGGAACAAGCAACGTAGTTCAAAAATCCTCCAAACTTGATATTCTTAAAAAAATGAATATTGTAAGGAGGATTTTTTTATGGCTAAAGACATAGCTCTGGAACATAAACGAAAGAGAGGTTTGAGGAATACAAGCGAAGTGGTCTGAGCATATATGCATGGTGCTTGAAAAATGGTCTTAAAAACACTACTTTCGAATACTAAATTAATAAGTTTAATAAATCTGAGCAGGAGACTCTTACCTCAAACACCGACAGAAACGGAAAACAGACTGTATATGTATATGACATACATGGTAGGCTTACCAGAAAAGCAATAGGAGAAGCAGCAATCACCTATACCTATGACAACAACGACAATCAACTCACCATGACTGACAAAACGGGGACTACTGCCAGAACCTATGACGAAGAAAACAGAGTAACAACCAAAAAAGCACCGGGCTTTGGTACAACAACCTATACCTATGATAATTCTGAGGGGGGAGGCTTGTACTCTGAAACTGCTGAGGATTTCAAACACAACCTTACAAAAAAAGTATACGACAAAGCAGGAAGACTTTATGAGGTGATATCAGGCAAAAAGACCACAACATACGAATATTACGGCAACGGCAGCAGAAAAACCGTAACCTACAGTGACGGAGCAAAAGAGGAATACGCCTACTACAAGGACGGATTAAATAAAACCCTCACAAACAAAAAAGCTGACGGAACAGTAATAGACACCTATAACTATACCTATGATGAAGCCCACAACCAGACTACAAAGACAGACAGAAAAGGAACAACCAGCTATAACTACGACAGTCTCAACAGACTTGAAAAGGTAACGGAGCCAAACGGCAGGACAACGGGATATACCTTTGACAAGGCAGGAAACAGGCTTACAGAAACCATATTGGCAGGTGCGGTTTCAGTAACCACTACATATACCTACAACGAGCAGAACAGGCTTGTATCAACAGTAAAAAGAAGCGGAGCAGAAACAATAACAGACACATACAGGTTTGACAACAACGGAAACATAGTATCAAAAACTGCAGAAACGGTAAAACCCGTTGCCGCGTCTGTATCAGGGGGCTTCAGTCTGGAGAAGTCAGGACAGAGTACAACAAGCAATGTGACCAACTATAAGTTCGATGTTTGGAACCAGTTAGTCAAAACCACAGCAGGAAAGAAAACAGCAACCTATTCCTATAACGCAGAAGGCTACAGGGTATCCAAGACTGAAAACGAGCGTACCACAAACTACTTGTATGAAGCTGACAAGGTAGTACTGGAAACAGATGTAGAAGGCAACGAGACAGCCAGAAACATCTATGGATTAAATCTCCTGACAAGAACTGCCCAAAATGATACAATGAACTATATGTACAACGGCCACGGAGACGTAACCGCGTTAGTAGGCGAAAACGGAGCAATCCAAGCAACCTACTACTACGACGCCTTCGGAAACATAACAGAACAGACGGGAGACGTTAACAACAACATAACCTACGCAGGTTACCAGTACGACAAAGAAACAGACCTCTACTACCTGAATGCAAGGTACTATGACAGCAAAACAGCCAGATTCCTAAGTGAGGATACTTATACAGGCAACACAAATGATCCGTTGAGTTTGAATTTGTATACGTATTGTGCTAATGAACCTATAATGTATGTTGACCCGAGTGGACATAGGACATTAGAGCAAGGAATGAGTGGGGATGATGTAAGAAATTTACAGACCATGTTGATTACACTTGGTTATAAGGGTGAAAACGGAAAAGCTTTTAAAGCAACAGGTTATTTTGGTACGGATACTTTAGCTGCACTTAATAAATATAAGGATAATGTTCTTCCAGCAGGAAATAGAGGAAGTAATAGAGGGTTAGCTGGAGAAACAACTTTAGCATATCTTAATTATTCATATAATATGCACTATGCAAATAATTTCACTGAAAGTAATTCAAGAGCATATGCAGCAAATAATGCAAGGTATACGTTTAATCAACAGCTATCAAATGTGAAGAGTTCGAATAAACCTGTTGCACCAAAAACAAGCACCAATATGGGAACAACGGTGAATTCAAAAGGTTCCGGAGAGGCGGCATCTAGTAAGGGCGTGGGTAATAGTGGGACTATAACAGGGAATAAAATTGGAATGTCTTCCATTGATTTTGAAAAAATGCCACAATCATATAAGGATTCGTTTAATCAGTTGATTGACAGTATTATGAATGCAAAAGATGATACAGAACTGTCCATATATACTCAAATGCTAAATACATGGATTAACAACATGAGTTCACCTCAAGGGCAATGGATATCAAAAGGTGTTTATTATACATCTGGTGTTGGCGGTGGGCTGATTCAAATCGTTGGTGGTGGCACAGAGGCACTTCTTGGCTGGGGAGTTGCAACAGGTGGAACCGTCTTGACCGCAGGATTGGCCAGTGAAATTGCAGTACCTACAGGTGGATATTTAATGATTGACGGTGGGGGAAATGTAGCTGAAGGATTACAAAAAGCTATAAATACCATACGTGGGAAACAGTCAGAAAGTGAAGAAACTTGGAATTTTGTAAAAAGAGCGTTTATTAAGTTGAGTCCAGATAATGGAGAAGATATATATAATCTTACGCAGATAGGGATTGGTGTATTTTCAATGACAGAAGGTGTTATGTCTTTGCCTGAAAATGCTGGTAAAACGCTGACATGGGGAAAAAATATAAAAAACGCTAAAATATGGGGTTCAAAAACTCAGACTTCTTTGGTGAGTATAGGTAATACACTGGTTATTGAAACAAAGACAGAAAGTGGTATGATGTTACAACAGACTATCCTTAATGGAAAAAAATTAGCAAAAGAAGAATTTTTTATCACATTGGATGGTTATGGTATATCGGATAATAGCAGTTCTCTCACTAATAAATAAAAAGAATTGAGGAATACATGTGGAAAAAATGAGGAATTTTTTTAAACAAAGATGGAAATACTATTTACTTGGTTATATTATTGGTTATATTCTACCAATAGCGATTGATGAAACTATAGATATTTATCATCTAATGCCATTCAAACTTTTTTCGTTATTGATCGGAGTGATTATGGGTACTGCCTTTTATTATGGACATATGAAAGTTGCTCTATTTGAGGGTGCATTTAGGTTTATTAAATATTCCATAATTATCATTATTGTTTTAGTATTGTCGGTAGTATTACAGGATTATTTAATGACAAAAGGAATAGATATTTCAATCTTTGTTGGATTACCTAAAAAAGGTTAATATAAGCATAAAACTCATTTTAAGATGGTTATCAAACAAGATGACTGTCTTTCTTTTTGTCTTGCAATAAGTAGACATAAAACTATAAAAATAAAACTGTCACTGAGCACACAAATATTCCGCTATGAAATAACACCACAGATACTTTAAAATCAGTTAAAACCTCTGATAAAGCTTCAATCCCCTTTTAATTCGTTGATAGTAAATAAATAAGGAACCCAAGAAGCCCGTTAGCTAATCCCGGTGCATAGCAGTAATGGTATGTGCTATGTGGGGGAAAAAAGTACCTGTCTAAACAGCAGGGCGAGCGAAAATGCAGACCGTAACATAAAGTGAATTCTGCCGCATCGTCAAAAAGGTCTCTGGTTTACAGAGAAAGGGAAGTCGAGCCTTGGTAAACTGGGCGAAGACCATAGAATATAGGAAGAACTTGGAAATCACCATCGAAGAATCCCTCGGTGTATAGGAATCGGTATCTATTGAAAGTGTGTTTCGGAACTGGAGAGACCCTACTTTGCTCAGTGAAAGCTGTAAAGAGGAATCATATAAACTGTTGAAGCAGCAATCACCTATACCTATGACAACAACGACAATCAACTCACCATGACTGACAAAACGGGGACTACTGCCAGAACCTATGACGAAGAAAACAGAGTAACAACCAAAAAAGCACCGGGCTTTGGTACAACAACATATACCTATGATAATTCTGAGGGGGGAGGCTTGTACTCTGAAACTGCTGAGGATTTCAAACACAACCTTACAAAAAAAGTATACGACAAAGTAGGAAGACTATATGAAGTAATATCAGGCAAAAAGACCACAACATACGAATATTACGGCAACGGCAGCAGAAAAACCGTAACCTACAGTGACGGAGCAAAAGAGGAATACACCTACTACAAGGACGGACTAAATAAAACCCTCACAAACAAAAAAGCTGACGGAACAGTAATAGACACCTATAACTATACCTATGATGAAGCCCACAACCAGACTACAAAGACAGACAGAAAAGGAACAACCAGCTATAACTACGACAGTCTCAACAGACTTGAAAAGGTAACGGAGCCAAACGGCAGGACAACGGGATATACCTTTGACAAGGCAGGAAACAGGCTTACAGAAACCATATTGGCAGGTAAGGTTTCAGTAACCACTACATATACCTACAACGAGCAGAACAGGCTTGTATCAACAGTAAAAAGAAGCGGAGCAGAAACAATAACCGACACATACAGGTTTGACAACAACGGAAACATAGTATCAAAAACTGCAGAAACGGTAAAACCCGTTGCCACGTCTGTATCAGGTGGCTTCAGTCTGGAGAAGTCAGGTCAGAGTACAACAAGCAATTTAACCAACTATAAGTTCGATGTCTGGAACCAGTTAGTCAAAACCACAGCAGGAAAGAAAACAGCAACCTATTCCTATAACGCAGAAGGCTATCGGGTAACCAAGACCGAAAACCAGCGTACCACAAATTACCTATATGAAGCAGACAAGGTAGTACTGGAAACAGACATAGAAGGCAACGAGACAGCCAGAAACATCTATGGATTAAATCTCCTGACAAGAACTGCTCAAAATGATACAATGAACTATATGTACAACGGCCACGGAGACGTAACCGCATTAGTAGGAGAAAACGGAGCAATCCAAGCAACCTACTACTATGACGCCTTCGGAAACATAACAGAACAGACGGGAGACGTTAACAACAACATAACCTACGCAGGTTACCAGTACGACAAAGAAACAGACCTCTACTACCTGAATGCAAGGTACTATGACAGCAAAACAGCCAGATTCCTAAGTGAGGATACTTATACAGGTAACACAAATGATCCGTTGAGTTTGAATTTGTATACGTATTGTCATAATGAGCCGGTGATGTATGTTGATCCGAGTGGACATTGGCAGGAAAGTGACAAAAATTTAATTCAAAGTGCTAGAATTGCAATATCTCAGCTAACAGATATTTATGTTACAACAAGTGACCCGGAAGTAAAAAGAGCGTGTGCTACACAAGCAGCAGCTATACGAAATTGTTCTGCCAATATTGCAAAGACGCCTCAATATTCTGAAGTTGGCATGTTGTATGGGCAACAATTGAAAAAAGACGGTTATGTTTCAGCCAGCGATTGGCTAAAAATCAGTAACACGTATAAAAAGGAGTCAACTCAGAATGCTATAATTGGGTTAAAAATGGCTGAAAATCAATATGTCCCAAGTAATTATAAAAATCAAGCTGTTAAATTTACAATGAACACTGTTACTGCTGGAGTTAAGAAATCAACAACACAGACAAAACCTCAAGCTAACTCTAGTCCTAGTCCGAGGGTAACAAATAATGTTAAGGGGACGGGGAATAATGAAGATGTTCTAAAGAGAATGAAGGAAGAAATAAATCAGAAGTGGGAAAACGGAAAATACGAGGTTGCTTATGATGTAGCAGTTGATATTGAGAAGTATATTCAAAAAGCAGAAGTATTATATGGTATAAAAATTGTTGATGATTCTATCATACCAGTAAGAAAACAAATAGAATTAGCAGTTATAGATTACATGCGTAATGGAGCAGTAAGTAGAGAGATAGCAAGTTTTGGTACTCCAAACCTTGAACAAGTGGCTTTGATTGGATTTATGCTTGGTGCTAGTGCGGGAAGTAGCAGCAGAAGCTTTATTACCAAAGATGACTTTAAGGGATTTAACTTTAGCAATCAGGGAACGGGTAAGGCTGTTCCAGAAATTCAGACATCAAGAGTTGGACAGTGGATGTCAAAAGCTGAATATGAGCAATTTGTTAAAACAGGAGAGATACCAAGGACTAATGTTTTGACAAAAGGAAAAGAAGGGTACATTAAACAAGCTAACCCTGGAGACTATTATGTTGAGTTTAATGTAGATTCATCATTGCTGGTCACAAAGAATGAAGAATTAGGTTGGTCTTTAGTTAAATCAAAGAATGATATGTATTTGAAATTAGCGGAAAAGAAAGGGCAAACTCTGCCTGCACCAAATGGAACGAACATAACTCATGTAACTACAAAGTAAAAGGTGGTATACAAGATGTTTCAACAAATAAGAGAATTTATTAACGATTATGTTAGTAGTTCAAATAATAAGATTACTGTGGATAGTGATGTTATTCATAATGGTAAGAAGCTAGAGTATGCATTATCAATTAACAGTTATATGGCTTCATTATCTGTATTAACTGATTTGACATATGATTTCTTTGTTGGAGAAGTTGAAAGTGAGAAAATTAAATCAAGTAAAACTTTGTACTTTGATAACATTGAAGACTTACTTAGGCAGATTAAAGCTGATTTAGATGACTTTTCTGAACCAAAGCAATAATAAGCTGAAAAAGGCCACATTGTGATGGTGTGGCCTTTTTTCTTCTATGACAAAAAATATAAGAAGGATGGAAATTATGTGCCAAGCTATTGATAAAAGAATTTCAGTAATTAAAGGCGATATTACAAAGCTTGAAGTTGATGCTATTGTTAATGCAGCTAATAGTAGCTTACTTGGGGGTGGAGGGGTTGATGGCGCTATTCATAAAGCAGGAGGAAGAGAAATTTTAGAGGAATGTATAAAAATCAGGAATAAACAAGGTGGTTGTGCTATTGGAGAGGCAGTTATAACTAATGCAGGCTATTTGAAAGCAAAGTTTGTTATACATACGGTTGGACCTGTTTGGAATGAAGGTACAAAGGGAGAAGTTGAGTTGCTTGATAGGTGCTATAAAAATTCATTTCAATTAGCACATGAGCATAATGTAAAGAGTATAGCATACCCTTGTATTAGTACGGGTATATATCGCTTTCCCAAAGATATTGCGGCAAAAGTAGCAGTAAATAAAATTATTTCACTTTTATTGGAGCACACCAGTATTGAGAAAGTTATATTTGTTTGCTTTGATGATGCAAACTATTTGGAGTACAAGAAATATATTTAGGGTCACACAGTTTTAACTGATGTGGCCTTTCTCTTAAATATATGAGTAGACATAAGTCTAATAATATGAAACTATAGATAAAAATTTAAAACACTTTATACCGCATTTTATTTGCCGTAGCAACTTTATACTATACAACACATAAAAACAGCTTATATCAAAGGTTGTGCGGTATGCAACTAATGAGCAAGTGAAAAAGAGCATATTGCTGCAAAAAGCAATAGATAGCTGTCAGCATCTTTAAGAGGCTTTAACAGCCACCTTAAAGACCACCCTTTAAAAGCCAGTAAATGGCTGTTTGCAACCCATCTCGACCACCTATCCCACACACTAACGCTCATTGCGACCACCTATGTCAAATGCCACAGACCGCATTGCGGGCTGATGTAATCCGAGAGGGGCGCACCGCGGTCACCTCTCTTTAACCAGCACCAAAATCAATATGGGGGTCAGCACGATTTGTTCGGAAAAGTGCCGAAAGGAACAGTCGTCAAATTGCCCTCAAATTCCTTTTCAGTCTTGGCAAGGGTATTTGTACCCTACAACCGATTAAAAATCGGAAACAGCGGTAACACGTCGCGACACAGGGGTAAGATAATTTGCATCAGATTTCTGACAATGAGTGAGGATTCATATTAAACATAAATAGTTCCAACCAAGAGCAACGAGACAGCACCCTCAGTTCATGCTGAACCCCTCCTTGTCAGGCTTTTTTATCTGTGGTAAACTGGGACGCAACCGGGGTTTTAAGGGGGAAAATTACTTCCCCCGAAATCTTAGCAAAAAACAGCATATCAAAATAAATATTAGGCAGAGAAGAATAAAACGATAAATGTTTTTCTTCTCTGTTTTTTGTTTTGTCTCTTTCTCAGAATCTACTTGCAATCACTTCTCACCAGAGTTAACATCACACACAATTGAAATTTGTACTTTTGCGAGTGCATTTACGGATAGTAAAAAGTTCACGCAACGGAAGAACAGAATAAAGGCTCGTGATTCCCTATATCACGTAATTTGTCACATTATTAACAGATAGGTTGGCGTTCCCTTGCGAGGGTTAAGTTAATGACAGCAGGTAGGTCACTGATTTAATCTAACGCTCTTAAATTGAGGTTGCCGGTGAGAGTAGTGGAGACATTGAAAAAGGAGAGGATAAGGATTTATCAAAAAAGAAATACCTGTTTTATTGGAATTGACATGCATAAAGACATGCACTGCGCAGTTATCATTGAC